>JBGTMM010000222.1:0-9781 GCA_041743635.1 Bythopirellula sp. | reverse complement strand
TAGCACGGTTCGCAGCGGTCGGCCGAGCGTCGCTCGAAGGATGCGACGCCAAAACGAGCGTTTATAAAACGCTTGTTTTGCGAGCCGCGGCGAGCTTTGCTCGACGCTTGGCGAGGTTGAAAAACGCCACGATGGCGTTTTTCAACAGGCTGTTAAGCCAAACCGCCAGTATTCGCGTTCCAGCGAAGATCGTCAACCGCTACCGCGAAGCCATGCGGCTGCGAGCAGCCTGAATCCCCGCCTGCAGCACCAAATCGCTCGCGGAATCCACCGTGCCGTTGATCGGTTTCGCGACGACCTGCACGATTTCGTGCGGTTCAACGCCACGATGGCTGATCGGCGTGCCACTGGGCGAATAGAACTTGGCGGTCGTGAGCCGAATCCCCGCCCCGGCAAAACCGAGCGGAAAGATGCCTTGCACCGACCCCTTGCCGAATGAAGTGGAACCCACGATCGTGCCACGATTGTTGTCCTTGATCGCCCCAGCAAAGATTTCGCTGGCGCTCGCGCTGTCGCCGTCGATTAGTACCACCAACGGCACGCGCCAGGTACCACCGTAATGAGCCTGGTAGTTAAAATCTTCCTGTGGGCTGCGGCCACGAGTCGACACGATGTTGCCTTCGGTAAGGAACTTGTCGGCGACTTCCACCGAGGCGGTCAGCAAGCCACCGGGATTACCCCGCAAATCGAGAACGAGCGAGCGCATCCCCTGGCGATGCAAGTCCCACAAAGCTGTTTCCAAGTCACGGGCCGTAGTCTTTTGGAACGCGGGAATGCGGAGATAGGCGATGCCGAAATCGGTGTCGACGATCTTCGGATCTTCAAGGCTCGGCACGTCGACGTGCTCGCGGCGAATATTGAGCACTCGCGGTTCGGCGCTTGGTGAGTACACCGTCACGCGAACGTAGCTCCCCTCGGCACCGGTGAGCATCGAAGCGGCCTCGTCGGTCGACAGCTCGGCGGTGCTTTTGCCATCCACCGCGACAATTCGATCTTGAGCCACGATGCCGGCGCGTTCCGCGGGACTGCCGGGAATTACATGAAAGATCAACAAGGCCCCATTCTCGGCCTTGAGTTCGACGCCCAAGCCCACGAAGTTGCCTTCGATTTGTGAATAAACCTCTCGCAGTTGGTCCGCGGTGAGGAACGACGAATAGTCGTCAAGCCCTTCCGCTGCGGCGGTAACAAATTCGAGAATCGTCGCGGTCGCGGGCAAGCCGGCACGCACTTCCACCAGTCGGGCGGCATCGCCGGCAAAGGTAATCAAGTCGCGCGAGCTTTGCAGGGTGCGCTGGCTTAGCAGTTGGTAGATTTCCTTGCGAACCTGGGCGAGTTGATCGCTCGAAAGCTGGATCCGATTCGCGGTAATGAAGTTCTTGTCGGTGAGAGCCAAGTCCATCGCCGAGGCACCCCGCACACCCAGTTTCCGCCAAGGGGGCTCGGCCACATAGTGGGTGTTGGTCTTTTGCAAGAGCTCGGTGTAAAGCGACAGCGCCTGACTGCGGTCGAGCGCGGTAATTGATTGCAGGAAACTATGATCGTGATAACGACGCTCAACGCTGTAGTGCAGCTTGGCCAGATCGTGGCGCTCGGCCAGCGCTTCGTTGCCGCGATGTTCACGCAGGGCTTCTTCGTAGTGGCTCAGTGCTTCGCCCCACCGATTCGTCGCTTCCAATTGCCGGCCTTTGTCGAACACCGTGGCAAGCGAATCGTTTGATGGAGTTTGCTGCGAGCTTGTGACGGGCTGCGTTCGCGGCACTTGAGCGGTAGCAGCGCTACCAAATATCAAGCTCAACAAAACCGGCATCAGCAGCAGCAACAAACCGCGTCGTGATGCGGCGACCGATCGGCGATGGTACGGCGCACGAGAAGTTCGAAGAATTCGTTCGAGATAAACCCGAATCTGCATGAGATGCTCGTTGTCGATTGTGGGGAGGTCACGTCGCCTGGACTGGGTCAGCGCCAAGCGGACGATGGGCACTAACTGCCATCACAGGCCGGGGTTAGTGCGCACCGGCAGCAGACTGGGTCGGAATCTGCCGCTTACCTGAATATAGGTCACGCTTTGGCACCGGTCAAAAAACTTGCTAGGCAGTTCTTCACACTTCTGGGAGACTCTGATCTTGCGACCGTCACAGTCCGTGCCGGAACACCAATTGGCGCTCCTTTGGGACTGTGAAAGCGGATGTGTCGGTTGGTCGCAAGGTAGCGGATCAACCGGCCGTGCCGTTTGTGCGGCTGAGAACTCCCGCTGGCTGGCTGTGTTAAAGCAGCCCTACGCGACGGAAAAGAGCATCATGCCAAAAAATGCCGGTTCTTCCTACCACCGGCCACAACTGTCCACTACTACGTAGCGGGGCCGCGACGGGTTCACGAATCGAAAAATGGATTCGTTGAAAGCTGCTGCCAGAAGTGCTATCGTGGCTAGGCAAATGCGGAGTGCGGAATTCGGATTGCGGGATGGAAAAGAGAATTCCCTACTCCCCACTCTTCATTCCGCAATCCGAAATCCGCATTCCGCAATCGTATGAATTCACCGTCAATCAAGCGTGCTTTGATTAGTGTCAGCGACAAAAGCGGACTCGCCGAATTCGTGCGCGAGTTGGTTGCTGGCGGAGTGGAAATCTTCAGCACCGGTGGCACGCGCAAGTCTCTCGAAGACGCTGGCATCAACGTCCGCGACGTCGCCGAGTACACCGGCTTTCCCGAGATGATGGACGGTCGCGTGAAGACACTGCATCCCAAAGTGCATGGCGGGTTGCTGTGCCGGCACGATATTCCGAGTGACATGGCGTCGCTTGCCGAGCATGGGATTGTCACGTTCGAGTTGTTGGTGGTGAATCTTTACCCGTTCGAGCAAACGATTGCCCGCGGGAGGGCGACTATCCCCGAAGCCATAGAGCAGATCGACATTGGTGGGCCATCGATGGTCCGTTCGGCGGCGAAAAATCATGGGTTCGTCACCTTGGCCACCGATCCCGCGCAGTACGCCGCGATTCTCAGCGAGTTCAAAGCGAAAGGCGCGACGACGCTCGAAACGCGCCGCCAACTCGCCGGGGTAGCGTTCGCACGAACCGCCGCCTACGACACGGCGATTGCCAGTTACTTTGCAAAAATCAACGCACCAAACGACGAGCCCAACTATCCCCCCGCGGTACTGCTCTCCCTGACGCGCCGCAACTCGTTGCGCTACGGCGAGAACCCCCATCAATCGGCGGCCCTCTATGCGTTTCCGCACGCGAGCGCGCACAACTTGGTCAACGCCGAGCAAATCAACGGCAAGGAACTTTCCTACAACAATTTACTCGATCTCGACGCGGCTTTGGCGATCGCAAAATCATTGCCGCAACCCGGCGTGGCGATACTCAAGCACAACAACCCTTGCGGCGCGGCGACGGCCGCCACACTCGGCGAAGCCGTCGCCAAGGCCTGGGACGGCGATCCACTGAGTGCGTTTGGGTCGGTGATCGGCGTGAATGCACCGGTCGATGCAATCATGGCGGAGTATTTAGCCGAGCCGGGCCGATTCGTCGAGGCAATCATCGCCCCAGGATATGACCCCGACGCTCTCGAAATTTTTACGACCAAGCCAAAATGGCGGGCCAACGTGCGGCTCTTGCGCATCAGCAAATTTCCGCCTGGCGCAGGTGCGACTGTCTATCGCCAAATTGACGGCGGCATGCTCGCTCAAACAGCCGACGATTTGGCCGACGAAATAAGCACATGGCAAGTGGTCACCGCGAAAAAGCCATCGCCCGAACAGCAAGCCGATTTGGAATTTGCCTGGGCCGTCTGTCGGCATGTCAAATCGAATGCCATTGTGATCGCCAAGGATCAAGCCGTCGTCGGCGTTGGTGCCGGACAGATGAGCCGCGTTGATGCGGTGGAACTCGCGATTCACAAAGGTGGCGAACGAACCCCGGGATGCGTGTTGGCCTCGGATGCGTTCTTTCCGTTTGAAGATTCGATTCAACAAGCGGCCGCGGCCGGCATCGCGGCGATCATTCAACCGGGAGGTTCCAAACGAGACCCCGAAGTGATCGCCGCCTGCGATGCGCATGGCCTCCCCATGATTTTCACGGGTACACGACATTTTCGTCATTAAGAATTTTACCAAATAGCCGCGATCAGACTTGATCGCCGGGGGACCTGCGACTCGTCGAGTCGCGGCTATTGCTATTGTCTTAACCGCTCTCGCGCATCAATCGCAATTCGCGCCGCGAGATGAGCATCATCTGCCAACACCGTAAAGTGCCCCATCTTACGACCCGGCTGCGCTTCGGTCTTGCCGTAGAGATGTAAAAAGCCTTGCGGGACGCTAAGCAATTTGAGCCACGGGGGTTCGCCGTTCTGCCACAGATCGCCCAAGAGATTCACCATCGCCGCGGGGGTATGCGGCTGCATGCAGCCGAGCGGCAATCCACACACGGCGCGCACTTGTTGCTCGAATTGCGAAGTGTGACATGCTTCGATCGTGAGATGCCCCGAGTTGTGGGGGCGAGGCGCAATTTCATTGACGATGAGTTGGCCATCGCGCGCGAGGAAAAACTCCACGCAGCACAGGCCGATGAATTTCAAGCGCTGCACAATCGTGCGGCCAATCTGCTCGGCAGTTGGAGCTATATGTGCTAACTCCGGCGCGGGAAATCGCGACACATCGAGAATATGATTCACATGGTCGTTGGCAATCGGTCCGCACGTCACGATCTCGCCATTTGTCGAGCGGGCCACAAGCACCGAGAGTTCCTGCACATAATCCACCCAACCTTCGAGCACTGCTGGTTGCCCGCCGACGTGTTTCCACGCCGTCACCGCGTCGTTGGGATCACGAATCGTGATTTGGCCCTTTCCGTCGTAGCCGGAATCAGCCGTTTTTAGCACGGCCGGCAAGCCAATCGTGGTGATCGCCAGTCGCAATTGTTCGAGTGAATTCACTTCGGCAAACGGCGCGCAGGCAATTCCCGCTTCAGTAAGAAAATGCTTCTCGCGCAGGCGATTTTGCGTGACATGCAGCATGGCCCGCGATGGCCGTACAGGAGCAAATTGCTCGATCGTTTCAATCGCCGCGACGGGAATGTTTTCAAATTCGAGCGTCACCACGTCGACCGATTGGGCAAATTTTAATAGCGCCGCGGTATCACCGTAATCGGCCACGGTCTCGCGGTGCGAAACATGTCCCGTGGGACTATCCACTCGAGGTGAGAACACGTGAACGTGATAGCCAAGTCGCGCAGCGGCCAAAGCGAACATGCGCCCCAACTGACCGGCACCCAACATGCCAAGCGTTGCACCGGGCCCCAACGGAGTTTCAGTATTTCTGAAAGGAGTGCTGGCCGACATCGTGGAAGACTCACGAAAGTTTGTCTTGGCGAACCTGTTCCGTTTGCTGCTCGTGGAAAGCGTGCAGCTTTTCGCGCAGTTCCGGCCGACTGCCGGCGAGAATCCGCACGGCGAGCAGTCCCGCGTTCTTTGCTCCCGCGGCACCGATCGCCAGCGTACCCACCGGTACGCCCCCCGGCATCTGCACAATAGACAGTAGCGAATCCATTCCTTTGAGCGTGCGACTTTCGATTGGCACTCCCAGCACCGGCAGCACCGTAAGCGATGCCACCATCCCCGGCAAGTGAGCGGCTCCTCCCGCCCCAGCGATGATCACTTCCAAACCGCGACCTTCGGCCGTCTTCGCGTATTCGCTCATCCAATCGGGCGTGCGATGTGCCGACACGATTTGCGATTCATGCTCGATGCCGAATTCGGTGAGCACCTCGGAAGTGAGGCGCATGGTATCCCAGTCGCTGCGGCTGCCCATGATGACGCCGACGAGAATTTTAGCTGCTCCGCCCATGCCGCCATCTTCCATGGCGCGAAGTCGCTTGTCAACGTATCAAGGAACTGAAAGAATAAACGCAGAGTCGCTGAGACGCAGAGAACGATAAAAAACAAAATTTCTCTGCGATACTCTGCGTCTCAGCGAACTCTGCGTTTAATTTTCTTTATTGGCGCTCGCGAATCGTGGTGCCATCGACCACATCATCACCAGGGTGCATGATTACTTGATCCCCAGGTGCGAGGCCCTCGCGGATCTCCGCCTCCAACCCATTCTGCAAGCCGACCTCGACCTGTCGCTCGCGCGCGACGCCGTTCTCCGCTCGAAAAACGGCCCACTTATCTCCCACGCGGAACAGAGCGTTCGTCGGGATTTTGAGCACGTCCTCGGCCTCGGCAATAACAATGCGGGCTTCGACACGGAAACCATCGGCGAGTTCCGTGCGCTCTTGAGGGGGATCAACCAAGTCCACGATAATATTCACCCGCTGTTCTTCCACGCCGAGTGTCGAGATTTTGGTAAAGGCCGATGGTTCGACCAACCGCACCCGGCCTTGGAGTGTGCGATTGCCACCCCAGTGTTCCAAGTAGGCCAGCGCGCCGGGACGAATCTTCACGGCATCGCGCGAAAGCACGTCGATCTCGACTTCCAAGTCCGTGGGATCGCCCAATTCCAAGAGCGAGGCGCCTGGAGCCACCACCGCGCTGCTTTCTTGAAACACGCGCAGCACCCGGCCATTGATGGGCGAGCGAATCGGGAAATTCCAGCCATTCCCACTTAACGATTCAGCGGGCGGGGGATTCTCGGACGGGGGCCGCGAACGCATGAGGGCCGCGCGCGCTTGGGCCAACTCAAAGCGCGCGATCTCTTTGTTTTGTTGAGCCGAACGCAGTAAGGCTGCTTGTGTGCGAAAGGCCAACAGCTTGCTTTCCACTTCGGTGGCCGAGACGGCTTGAGAGTTTTCGGCGGCCACATCGTTGACCCGTTTGAGTTCCGCCTCGGCAAATTGCTGCGCGGCAATCACTTCCTCAAGCATTGGCTCCATCTTGTCGAGCGTCGCTTCGGCGGCTTTCACGCGGGCCTCCGCTTGCGCAATCATGCGGGCATCCAGGAGCTCTGGATCACGCGGTTCAATCGTGGCGAGCAGAGTATCGTCGGCCTGCACTTCGTCGCCAGGGTCCATGTTGATCCGCAACACGCGACCCGCCAATGGTGCCGACACGACATACTTCTCGCGAATGCGGGTTTTGCCGTCCTCATCGACGGTCACTTCAATTTCGCCGCGCGTGGCTTCGGCCAAGTCAACTTGAATCGGCTCGGGGACCAATCCCCAACCAATCGCCCCGACGATCGCCGTGGCCAGCATGAACAGCAGGAATTTGCGAAACTTTGATCTCATTCTCTTTTCAGTCATTGTGGAAGCAATGCCCAGGGATTGCCATCCCTGGGCTTTGTCGCGTATTACTCTCTCGATTTTAACACCGCGACCAAATCGAGTTCATCAAGCCTCCGCCGCACGAGCAATCCCGAAATCACCGACGCCGCGATAACCACTCCCGCGGCCAGCGCGTAAGTGCTACGTTCGATCACCAAGGGAAAGCGAAATAATTCCAAATCCAAAAGTGCCACCAAGCCTGCAGCGATTTTGTAACCAATCCACAAACCCAGCGGGACGGCCAGCAGGGTGATAATCGCCAACTCCCCCAACAGGATGGCGGAGATTTCCCCGCGCGTGAAACCGATCACCCGCAGGGTGGCCAGTTCACGACTACGCTCGGAGAGCGAAATCCGCGCGCTGTTATAAACCACGCCGATGGCGATCACGCAAGCGAAAAACAGGTTGATTGTCTTCATGGTCAGCAAGTTTTCGGCGACCGTGTTGTTAAAACTTTCGATGGCATGTTTCTTGATTGTGATCCCCGCAATCGCGGGCACGAGTTTCAATTCGTGATACAGTTCATCAGTATAATTGGCGTCCACGATCATATTGGCCCCCGTCAGCGTGGGGCCTTCCCGCAACAGCCGCGCAAGCGCGTCGATATTCATATACGCCGACACGCCGGAGAAATCTTGCAGAGTGCCGACAATCGGCATGTCTTTTACTGGTCGCTTGCCTTGCAGCACTTCGACCTGCGCCAACTCGCCCACTTCGAGATGCAGAATCTCGGCCAATTTGCGCGAGATTATCAACCCGTCGGGCGGCAAGGGGATATTTTTCCCGTCAATGTCTATTAAGCCGTAGAGTTTGCTCTCGGGCGGCAAGCCCTGAATGCTCACGCGACGGCTGCGCGGGCCGTGGCGCATGCGTGTGGACGCTCCCCGCACCGGTTCGCAATAGAGTACGCCAGGCATGGCAGCGATTTCATGAATCGCGGCGCTTCCCATCGCTTCGATCGTGGTGAGCGACATATCATAGCGCTGCACCTCGTTGAATTGAGCGTTGAGCACATAGTTCACGGCATCTTCCATGAAGTTGCCGAGCACGACAATCGCCACGGCCAGCGAAATGGCAAACACAGACAGGCCCGTTTTCACCGGATGCCGCTCCAATTGCCGCACAATCATCCGCATCACGGGGGGAAGTAAGTGGCCCAGGTGCAGGCGTTCCAGCAGCGTGGGGCGAAAGCTCGTGGGTGGCTCAGGTCGCATGGCCTCGGCCGGAGGGAGCGAAACCGCACGGTGGATCGCGCCGTAAGCACCCAATGCTGATGCGGAGAGGCAGACCACGGCTGCGGTGAGGGCCACGCTGTAGGTGAGCTGGTAATGAAACTCGGGGAAGTGAAACAGCTTGGCATACATGCCGGTGACGACGCTGCCGAACCAGGCTCCGCAGGGAATGCCGAACGAGAGCCCCACGATGGCGATCAGCAGCACGAGCTTGAGATAATGCCAACCGATTTCGGTGTTGCTATAACCAAAGGCTTTGAGCGCCGCGATTTGCTCGCGCTGCAAGTTGATCGTGCGGGTGAGCACGACGTTCAAGAGGAATGCCGCCACGCCGAGAAACACCGAAGGCATGACCAAGCCCAGTTGCCGGTTCTGCTCGATTTCATTGTTAACGAACATGTGCGAGGGCTGATCCTTGCGAGCGTAAGCTCCCAGTCCACCATAGGGTTCCAGCAATTCGTCGAGACGAAAGATCACCTCGGCGGTGGTCGCGCCGCGCATCAGCGAAATCGCCACGTCGTTAAAAGCCCCCTCCAGATTGTAGGCAGTGGAGAGTGCTTCGTGGTTCATCCAGAACACGCCAAAGTGCTCATTATCGGGGAGCATATCCCCCGGCTTAATTTCGTAAATATACTCGGGCGAAAGGCCGATGCCGACGATGCGGAGCTTTTTTTGCCGGCCATTGATGACGGCGAAAATCGTATCGCCAACTTCCAAATGGTTCGCGTCGGCGAACGCCTCGCTGGCGATCACCTGGTCGCCCGAGCGAGGGGTGAGCCAACTCCCCCGCCGCAGATAAATTTGGTTGAGCAATGGCTCGCGCGTGTCGGGGACCGAAACGAGCCGCCCCGTCGCCGGTTCCGTTTGTCCGGGGACTGAAAGATTCACGCCGATGACGATGCGAGTTTCGAGCCGCGCAACGCCAGGAATTTCCGCGATCCGTTCGGCCAGCGCGTCGGGTGCCCGTTTGAGCGAAGCAAATACCTCGGCGAAATTAAACCGCTCGTAGTAGGTCGTCTGAGTCAATTCAAGCGAATGCAACATGCTCCGCGAGAGCGTGAAGAGCGCGATACCGCAACCGATCACCAGCGCGATCGCCACCGCTTGGCCTTTCATCTGCCAGAGATCACGGAGCGTCTTGCGGTCAAGGGCTGAGATGGGAAGAGGCATGATTAATAATAATACGGTACTCACACGGCCGCGACCGTTGGTCGCGACCACTTCGCGACGCGCGACCATGCGCGACCAACGGTCACGGCTTTGTGGAATCCGTCATTTCCTTTGCCT
>JBGTMM010000221.1:0-10492 GCA_041743635.1 Bythopirellula sp. | reverse complement strand
TCGCATCTCATGCACCGCATAAGCTTGTTGGGCACGGGCCTCATTGGCAAGTTTTACACGATGGCCCTCCACGGTCAGCGCGGACGGGATCGCGTGCAAATCGCTTATTCGCGCTCGCCCGATCGTGCCAAGGCGTTTGCGGAAGAATGGGGCATCCCCCGGCACACCACGAACTTGCAGGAGGCGATTCGAGATTCTGAAAGTGACGTGGTCGTCGTGGCCCTGCCGAACCACCTGCACCAGGAAACGGTGCTGGCCGCCGCCGCCGAGGGCAAAGCCGTGCTTTGTACCAAACCGTTCGGACGCAATGCCGCCGAGGCGCTCTTGATGCTCGAAGCCGTTGAAAAGGCCGGCGTTTTTCATGGCTATCTCGAAGACCTCTGCTATACCGCGAAAACGCTCAAGGCCCTGGAATCCGTGCGCAACGGGTCCATCGGCCGAGTTCTCTGGGTTCGCTCTCGTGAAACGCATTCGGGGCCTCACAGCGACTGGTTCTGGAACAAGGAGCTTTCGGGCGGCGGTGCGATCATTGATCTGGGGTGTCATTGCATCGAAATCGCCCGCAGCTTCATTGGCAAGGATGTGCGTCCCGTAGAGGTTGTTTGTTGGGGCGATACTCAGGTTCATCCGATTGATGCGGAAGACCATGCGATTGGCCTGGTACGCTATGAGAACGGCGCCGTCGGCCAGTTTGAGGTGAGCTGGGCCTTTCGAGGCGGCATGGACCTCCGCGATGAAGTCTCCGGTACCGAGGGTGTCATTTGGCTCAACCATTGGTTGCGGACCGGCATGGAAATGTTCTCGGCGAGTGGCCATGGCAGTTACGTTGCTGAAAAAGCGGAATCAAACGCTGGGTGGCTCTTCCCGGTGGGCGACGAAGTGGCCGCGCTCGGTTATCGAGACATGTTCGACGATATGTTCAATGCCCTGGATGCGAAAACTTCGCCTAGCGAAACTTTCTATGATGGTTATGTGGTCAATGCCGTTATCGACGCGGCCTACGAGTCCATGCGAACCAAGAAATGGGAATCCGTGAATCTTTCACTCTGGCGTGGCCGCGAACCGTTAGCAGCGGCAAGCATAGCGCCGCAGTCCAATGGCGAATTCTTATTGATCAAGGAAGAACTGATGTTGGACGGCAGCAGGAAACAAATCATGCGCCACAAAGAGACCGGCCAAATCAGTCAGCGAACTCTTTAAGGAATTGCGAATCGGCTAGGCTAGTCATGTCATGGCCAACTGTTCTCGTGTGCCAACTATTCTCGTGTAACCGTGCCTCCATCTTCTCAGTGGCCGAACTGATTGAAAACCTCGACATCGACATCGAAGCCAAAATTTGACACGGATCCATCAGCGAAGAGAGCGTTGACCCCACCAGGATGAGCGGACCCAAACTGGAAATTCTCTCTTATATAACCATTCGAGGGCCCCGGCTCGACACCCTCTCCGTCGGAGCGAGGGGCCAGCATGCACGACCGCAAACTATCATAGTCCCATCCATCCGCCCAACCAAAATCATCTCCAATCCTCCAGGGAGAATCCTCTTTGGGACCGTGAGCATAACTCGAATGGACCCATTTTTCGGAAGCCAGTAGCGTATTGCTGGTGCCATCGGCAACGGCGGCACCAAAATGGCCGGCTGTGTTCTCACCGCCAATGGGGAAGTCCATGTCACCCGTAAGGCGGCAACTTTGCCCTCGCGTGAGGGCGAAGCGGTCGTCACGGATGCTCTTGAAATTGTGCGCAGTCTCACTCACGAAGCTCGCGAACTGAATTTGAAACCTGTGGCGCTGGGACTCTCAATTTGCGAATTGGTCGATCATCAGGGAAATATCGTCAGCGACTACACACTGCGCTGGCGCGATCCGCGGGTTCTGGAACCTTTTCGCCGTTTACTTCCCGTGGTGGTGGAAGCCGATTCTCGCTCCGCGGCACTTGCCGAGTCGCGCTTCGGCGCGGGCCAAGAATTTCCGAGCTTCTTGTATGTCACGATTGGCACGGGCATCAGTTGTAGCCTCGTGATTGACGGCCAGCCCTATCGAGGTGCCCACGGCTGCACCGGCACCATGGCCACAGGACCACTCTCAACGCTATGCAGCGAGTGTGGCAAGATGTCGCACTCTTTTCTCGAGCAAATCTCCTCGGGTAGCGCGATCGGGAAGCGTTATGCCGAGTTGGTTGATTACTCGTCAGATCGAAACTTACCAAAGCTGACCGCTGAAGATGTGCTACTTGCTGCAGAAGTAAGAGACGAAGTTGCGCGACAGGTCATTGTGCAGGCTGGCGAATGTGTGGGGTCGGCCATTAGTCTCTTGGTAGATATCCTTGACCCCCATGCCGTGCTTGTTGGTGGCGGCTTGGGCAACTCAAGAGGTATGTACTGGGAAACTCTTCTGCGCACCGCGCGCGAGCAAATTTGGTCCGACATCCACCGGAACTTGCCGATTCTGCAGGCTCAACTCGGCGACAACGCCGCGGCCATCGGAGCGGCACAAGGGGCCCTGCAACAAATGTAGCAAGCACACTGTGTGCCGTGGCAGCACTTATGAAAAAGCACGGCGTTTTTGGCGCGCCTCGTGACGGCACACGGAGTGTGCCTACTACAATCTGACGGACTTTGCAGTTTTCCTACGCCCCCCAGCGCGATTGTGGAATCATGCGAAGGTCGGAAGTAAGCTAAACAAAGCTGTTGCTTTGAAGCGAACAACCTCGTGGATTGGCAAACGAATTACGGCTTCCCCACGTCGCCGCTCACCCTCTCGGCTCCGGCACCGCCATCGCGGCGATTGCATTAGCAGCCGGCTTGTGGTGCAGGCGTCCCGCCTGCAGTAGCAGCCGAGACGGCCGCACCACAAGAATTTGCAGGCAAGAATCAAGGGACCCCAGATCAAAATCTCCGGGAAGCGCGAAATTGGCCAACAGGGCTGCATATCATTGTTGTTAATTCCATCAATGTCATTAAAGTTGCCCAAGTCCTACGTGCTAGTTTCGGCGGATGACCCTGTGAACCTCAGGATAAGATTTAACATCCTAGTTTGCATAAATGCAGTTGATTTGCCGACGACACTGCTCGCATTTAAAGTAGAACTGCGGCAAACGCTGTATCGTCGGCTATAAACAAAATCGCTCTTCGCCGGTAGCAAAATTGCCACCCTGACTTCCCACACGCGCTCGCGAGTCATTGATTTGGGGGAATCTTTCTCTCCTCCGTGTGTCGTCTTGGCTGGTTCGTCCCTCGCGCAAGTGACAATGAATGTCTTGCTTGATCGAGGATGTCGACCGCGATCAGATTCAGCTCAAGGCTGGATAAGGGATCGACCAGGCACTCGCCGCGGACAACCTTCCGCAAGTAAGTCCATTCATTTTCCAGGTGGGGAGACTTGGGTTGAGGCTTGAGCGACAGTGCAGGGGCGTTTTCGTCGCGGACATACAATTCGTTCCACTTGCCGGCATGGATCGAGCCCCGCTCGGTATAAATATCTGCCTCTTTGTTGTCGTGCGTCCATGCCCAAGAGGCTTGGATAACGGCGGTGGCCGTGGGATAGGTGATCACGATGGTCGCATCGTCATCGACGCGTGGGTAGATGTCGGGCTTGAGCGACGTCGCGACCGCAGTGACGCTCGCCGGACGTTCGCCGTTCATCAGCCAAGTCGAGATAACTGCGCCGTAGCAGCCAAAGTCAACGATCGCCCCGCCGCCGTTTTGTTCCGGGTCGGTAAGCCAAGCGAGGAACTCGGGCGCACAGCCGATCTCCTGAGGTCCCTTGTGGCCGTGGCGGAAGATCATTTTGCGCACCGGCGCCATTTGGCCTGAATCGATCAGCCGTTTGGCCTCGCGGATCGAGGCGTACCAACTTGTCTCAAAATTGGTCAACACGAGCACGCCGTGCTGCCGAGCGAGCTGAGCGATGCGGAGGGCGTCTTCATTGGAATAAGCCAAAGGTTTTTCAAGGAGCAAGTGCACGCCGCGCGATGCACAAGACTCGACGGCCATGCGATGATCCTTGATCGAGGTCATGACGCTGACCGCTTCCGGCTTCGTCGCGTCGAGCATCTCCCCGAGCGAAGCATGGTATAGCGACTGGTCGAGCTTATATTTTGCCGCAAGGCGATCAAACAGAACGCGGTTGGGCTCATAGATGCCAACGATCCGCAGATCGTCGCGCTCGGTTGCCTGTTGCAGCAATCCCTCGACATGCCCATGCACGAGTCCGATAATCCCTATGCGCAGCGGCCCGGTCTGGGTTGAAAACCTGATGGCGGTTTTACCCGGCTCTTTAGCGCCAGTTGGAGCCAAGGCCCCCAAGCAGCAGAACATGGTCAGCATGAAGACTGCGGCACTGATATTGGTAGGCAGCATGTTCCACTCGTTCCTGTGCAGGCGGAGCTATCGTTTTCGGGCTGGGTAAATAGATCGTGATCAAGGCTCAAATGGGACTGACCTACCCATTTGGGGGGTAATTTCTCTGGAACAAGCGAGAACGATCAATAAGTTTTATTGATTAATCATGCATGAAACGTTGGTCTCGCCACTTTCCTGAGAATACCCTGCATTCCCAAAAATCTTCAAAGAAATTGCTTGGCAGATCGCCCATCCCGGTTTACACTCAGGGGCATTAACGACGGTTGTAACCAGTGCGAGCCAAGATCGCCCACATTGATACGAGTGGTTTGTTGTTTCACTGGGTATACCCGATTGGGAGACTAAAGCTAATGGACCGGACACAACTTGAGCGGACATCCAAAGTTAACACTTTCCGTGATCTTTTTTCTTGCTGCCTTGCATTCGCTCTCTTTTTCGTGTTCTACGACACGTTGCAAGCGGGCTCGATGGGTACTTCGGAACCTGTCGTCGTTAGGGTTACTGGAGTTGACCCCGGAACCGGTCAGGGGCGCACCGACGAATTCGTCGTACCAGTGAAATCTGACAATTCGTTTGCATTGGTGGATGCTAGTTCTCGCGGCACACTTTGGGATTTGAACGGTTTAACTGTGCGTGGCAACATCGATCCCTTCACGAGTCTTAATTACGCGGTCACCAACAACGCAGCAGTCACATTACAATTCACCGTAAGCATCGTGCTGCCGATTGCACCCCAATTGCCTGCGACTCTGCATGGGGGTTCGGTGGGTGGCACGCTCACCGATGCAAATAACAACGGCGTGGCTACCGTTGCGACGGTTGGCGGCGGAGTGCCGTTTTACCAAGGCCAGATCGACGGCTTTACTGTGCTGAGTATCTATCCCGATCCGTACTCTTTGAGCGTTGCTTTCGCCGGGCAAACGATCAATGTGCCGGCGATGAATGTTGGTCTTCCCGGGCCAACTCTCCCGAGTGGTCCCGCCTTCGCAACGATTGGGATTATCAATCGGTTTAGTCTCACCGCGGGCGATCAGTTTTCTGGCAACAGCTTTTTCGTCGTCGTGCCGGTTCCTGAACCAAGTACGTTGGCCTTACTGGGCTTATGTATCATGGGCTTGGCAGGCCGTCGCCGCTAATCTGTACGTGGCAAATTGAATTCTCCCAAACGCCGTCCAAGCTTGGACGGCGTTTTTCGTGCGACATTTAAGCCGTAAAATGGCCCAAGTTTACGTCGTAAGCAGGTTCGGTTTACGAATTCGCACGTTTTTCAGCCCGCAATAGAACACTGATCCCTTCCCCCGCCAGAGGGGGGGGTTAAAGGTTTGTAAACAGGACTAGTGCTTTGTCAGAGCTTAATTTTAGGATTGGCTTATTGTGGCACGACTCTCCGAGTCGTCGAATTACGAGTCGGAGACTCGTGCTACTCTCGGAGCCACCCCAAATCTTGGCTTTGACGCTGCACTAGGGTAAAAAAATTGGGGGAAACCGCAAAAAAAGCTAGCCCAAATGTTGCGTTAGAGTCCTTACCAATTACATTGTAGAGATGGGGCAATTTGGGGTGGGTTTGTACCCATCTGCTCACATCGGTATCATCCGCTAAACAGATGTTCGCAAGGATGGACCCTCGAAGACGAATTTTTGATCAATCTTGCTGGGGAGTAGAACTCATGAAGACCACACAACTTGTCATGCACCTTGTACATAGCGGAGCTATGTGCGCATTGGTTGCCTTCTCGCTGGCGGCACCTGTTACGGCCGCGACGATTGAAATTCAATTCACCGGCATGAACCTCACCTACGATGGTTCGGCCATCTATGATGACGGCTCCAACGCGGGTGGCTTAGCCGACCCGGCCGATGCCGATCCACTTATTTCGGTCGATTTCTTTATCAATGGCGTCCCCGCTGGGAGTCTGTCGAATAATATTTCTCTGGACGTCTTCATTCCCGACGTGACCGGCATTTCGTCGGCTGCCAATACCGTTGATAACCAGACTACTCCCGGCAACCCTGGTTTTTTCGATTTGTTGATTGGCACGAGTCCGCTTGCTGCTGAGTTTCTTGTCATCGATCTGGAAGAAGTCAACATCTCGTACATTGACGTGCAGAACATTGTCCAGTTCACCTTCGGAGCCGCCGTGTCGGAAGTCTTTGGACAGAACCTGCCATTCGGCTTGCTAATCGGCGATCCCATTTCTGTTTCGTTCTCGGCCCAGGTGACTCCTGGTACGAAGACCACCAGTGATGGTTTTGTCACGGGATTTGATGCGACTGGCACCGGTGAGATTCGCGGCACCTTGATTCCCGAACCAGCAAGCTGCCTCTTGGCCGCGTTTGGCCTGATCGGTTGCTTGGCAGTGCGTCGCAAGGAGTGACGATCGCCTTGGCCGCAAGGCTAATCTAACACGTAGTCGAGTCTCTCCGAGACTCGAAGGAATGAGTTTCGGAGAAACTGACCTACGTGATGACGGCTTTAAGAAACTCCCAGGATTTTTTCGACCAGGGCGAGTTCCTCGGCTGTGAAACTGCGATTCGCCAGACAACCCAGATTCTGTTCAAGCTGAGCGACGGAACTGGCTCCGATCAGCACGGTTGTGATGCGAGAATCTTTTAACACCCAGGCCAGCGCCATTTGCGCGAGCGATTGGCCCCGTGCGGAAGCGATTTCGGCAAGTCGATGGATCTGCTGTAATTTGGCTGGAGTGATCTCGCTCTGCTTGAGAAAGCCATGGGGCTTGGCCGCACGGCTATCTCCGGGAATTCCCTGCAAGTAGCGATTCGTAAGCAGACCCTGAGCCAGTGGAGAAAAGGGGATGCAGCCGACCCCCTCACGCTCAAGCACCTCGAGCAGCCCTTCCTGTTCCACCCAGCGCTCAAACATCGAATAACGCGGTTGGTGAATGAGGCAGGGGGTGCCCATTTCGCGCAGAAGCCGGCAAGCTTCGACCATCATAGCCGGACGGTAATTCGAGATGCCCGCATAGAGGGCCTTGCCTTGCCGCACGGCCGAGGCGAGGGCCCCCATGGTTTCTTCCAGCGGCGTGTCGGGATCGGGCCGATGCGAATAGAAGATGTCGACATACTCCAGCCCCATCCGCCGCAGGCTTTGATCCAAACTGCTCAGCAAATATTTCCGCGAACCCCATTCACCATACGGCCCGGGCCACATGAGGTAGCCCGCTTTGGTGGAAATGATCAGTTCATCGCGATAAGGCCGTAGATCGTCGCGGAGCATCTGGCCGAAATTCTCTTCCGCGGAACCCGGCGGTGGGCCGTAGTTGTTGGCCAAATCGAAATGGGTGATCCCCAAGTCAAAGGCCCGCAACACGATCTCCCGCCCCGTGGCGTAGGCGTCGACGCCGCCAAAATTGTGCCAGAGGCCCAGCGAGACGGCAGGCAATTTGACGCCGCTCTGGCCGCAGCGATTGTAGGTCATCGAATCATAGCGGTGAGAATCGGCAACGTACACGGCAAGCCTCTCATGGAAAGATTATCGGGGCGGGAATCGTGCCCCTGTTGTAACGCGTTATTGGCGAATGCTCAACGACGTGACTCACAAAAACGGCCGTGTAAGTCCCAGGGCGGAAGGCGGAAGAAAAGTCATTCGTTATGGGACTTCAAAAAAAGCTGCACGTTCTTGCGCAGATCGTCGCTGTTCCAACCCTGCTTCGCCGCCTCCGCCAACATTTTGCGCTGCTGCCCGTGGTTGAGTCGCGCGACCGCGGCGTGGGCGGACCACGACAATTCTGGGTGGCGATTCTGCGGCGGCACGCGGCGGGCCACCGAGGCATAGCGGCTGACCATTTCGGTGGACAAGGTCTCGCCGCAAACTTCGCCGAATTCCTCGCCGAACAGATCTTCGCCCCGATTGATCATGTCCCCGATCCACCAGGGACTCGCGCGTTGGCACCAAATAGCGAATTGCAAAGGCCCTTTCCAATCGGCCAGTGGCGGCCGGCCGTTAACCTTGGCAAAGGCCGGACGAAACTCAAACGGCCCAAGGGCCATTTTCGGTTCAGAGGGAGGCATAAAGGCGTGATACCACGATTGGGAAACGACTGAACCCATGAACGCTTTTCGGCGCTCATCCGGATGAGATTATAGCGGAATCCCGGCGCGCCGGGACGAAAACCGACATGACAAATGTTTTACGTAAGTCGTTCGCGGACACGTCTCCGCCACGAAAGTCCCGCCGCAGCCAACGCAGTCAGCAGCATGGCACTCGGCTCGGGCACGGCGACGCGATTGGAGACGAAGATGCCGGAGGTGCCGTCGGTGAAACTGGCCATAAAGGCAAGCTGGCCCAGATTGTTGAACGCGCTGGGCCGGCCGTCGCTGTTGCCCGTTGGTTGAGGAGTCAACCCGCGGGTGAGAAATCTCAGCTCTCCGACAGTGCGAAAATCTCCGGGCGCGACTTGCACCGGGTTCCCTTCGCGAGCGATGAGTTGCACAGCACCACTCTGATCGGTCGCCCAGATTCCTAAATCGTTGCTCGCACTTATTCCGCTACCGCTAAGCGCCCCAAAGAACGCCGTTTGACCAGCGGCGTTTAGCGTTGGGTACGCTCGGTCGCTACCTGGAGTGATGAGGCTCGCGAAGACAACGCCGTCCTCCGTGCCGGGAGCACGGTCACCCGATCGGGCCACCAATGCGAGGCCGCCGAGTGCGCTGGACCAGAGCCCACTGCGGCCAGACGAATCGGCGCCCGAAAACGCGATTTGGCCGGCGTCGTTCAGGGCGATGTGAGTAAAGCCGCCGAAATTTAAGCCGGACGTGCCCGGGGCGGGACTTCCGCTGCGAGCCACCAGCGCCAGAGAGCCGGAAGTTTCCAACCAGATGCCGCGGTTGTTCGTGGAATCGACGCCGCCGCCGGTGACAGGACTTAAAAAAGCCGTCTGCCCGGCGTTGTTCAGGTCCGACGAGACGAAGCTGAAGACGGGATTGAATACAGCGCCGTCAGGCATTCCAGGGGCTTGGCTGCCTTTGCGCGCGACCAGCGCGAGACTCCCGGATACCTCGGACCAAAGGCCGACGTTGTTCGTGGAATTGACGCCGCTGCCAGTGAGCATCCCAGAGAACGCGGTTTGGCCGAGATTATTGAGAGAGAGTGGGGAACCAGAAACATCGCTGAAGTGGACACCATCGGGCGTGCCTGGGGCGTGGGTGCTCGTGCGGGCCACAAGCTCAAGATTGCCGTGACGCAGGACCAAGATTCCCCGACCGGCCACTCCACTGCCAGTGAGAATTGCCTGAAATGCGACTTGGCCAGCGTCGTTTGCGAGTAACGTACGACCAGCGCAAATGGGGTCCACAAAGTAAACGACGCCAGCAGGCGCACCGGCGACCTGCTCGCCCGAAAGGGCGACAAGCGCCGAGCCGCCGGGCCCGCTCGACCAAATACCAGAGCCCCTGCTCGCTGATCCGATAAGTGTATGGAACGCTGGAAACACCGTTGTGCCGGCGTCGTTAATCACTAATCGCCCAGGACTTGGGAAACTCTCGTAGGTCACACCATCCGGCATTCCGGGCGCTTGCTGGCCTGTTGCCGCCACCAACTCCAAGCTGCCGGAACCCTCCGACAAAATGCCGCCTCCCCCCTGAAATGCCGTTTGACCGGCGTCGTTCAGCACGGGCGGGTCGCTGAATCCAGTGAAGACCGTGCCCTCGGGCGCTCCCGGCACTTGCTGGCCGCTGAGGGCGACCGTTCGAATTTCGGCGGCGTGCGCGGTGGAGTTGATCGAGAGCGTGCAAAGCAGAAACAAACTAGAGCATTTCCATAACGGATCTAGCCACAGAGAAATTACTGATAAATAGCCTTTCCTCGGTGCTCTCTGTGGCTTTGTATTTGCAGGAATTGGTTTAATGTGGTGTTTCATGGGACGTGTGCCTTTCGAGCGAGTGACGTTAATGAGTGCCAACGTATTCGGCTGGTTTGGCTTGGAGTGGGTGTGGTATAATTAAGCCAAGGTGTTATGCATGCGTTTCTTGTGGGAGATTAAGTGATGACGATGACCGTGGAAGCAATTTACGAGAACGGCATGCTCAAACTCGCGCAACCGTTGCCGTTCAAGGAGCAAGAAAAGGTACGGGTCACGGTCGAGCAGGGTCCGACTCTGGCCGAACGGACAG
>JBGTMM010000220.1:0-8508 GCA_041743635.1 Bythopirellula sp. | reverse complement strand
AGCAAGTACCAATCGTCGTCGTCCTTGAAAATGGTAGCGCGATCGTGCAAGAGATACCAGCGGATGTATTCAAAGTCTTTGAACTCCGTGGGGGTGTCGATCGGCAAGGCGAAATAGCGGCAGCACTTGGCCGTACAGTATTCGCAGAGGACTTTGCCCTCGGGAAGCTCGTCGCGGGTGATGGTGGTAATGCCGAAGCCGGTGGACATGGCGGGTGTTCCTCGAGAAATGTGCGGAATATGACAAGTGATAGGTTACCATAAGATGTTTACAGGAGAAAGCAGAGACAACAGAATAAACCGCTGATGAACGCTAATCATCGCTAATTTATTGAAACGCAGAGCACGCCAAGGAGCAGAGAAAAAGAATGTTCAATGCAAAATGAGCAAATGCAAAAGGAAAAAGTAAGGACATGGAACATAACTCCTTTTGCATTTTTCATTGAACATTTTGCATTTTGCATTCTCTTGGCCCCGCTTTCGAGAGCATGCGTAGGACGCTCTCTTCATCGGTAAGTTTGAGCACTTCTTCATGCGTGCACCAGCGCAGGTCGTGGGATTCCTCGTTCGCGGCGACTTCCTGGTTCGCCTCGGCAATGACCAGAAAACGCACGTCGTGGTGCTCATGAGCATCATCGAGGAGCTCGCCGCTGGGGGCAAAGCGCGCCGGGATGAGATGCACGTCTAGGTCAAGGGGCACGAGCAAACCGTCTTGAGTTGGGAGTGTGAGTTGTGTGAGGCCCGTCTCTTCACGGACTTCGCGCAAGGCCACCTCGGCGATATTCGTTTCCCCGTCGGCGTGGCCGCCGGGCTGGAGCCATCGGTCGAGCTTCGCATGGTGCACCAACAGGCATTTTGCGCGGTCATGGGAGACCACCCAGGCCGAGCCGGTGATGTGGCCTGGTCGGCAAGTGCGCTCGAAGCAATCCGCATGGTCTTCGACCAGCGCGCGAATCCGCGCGACGACCGCGGCTTCATCAGGATAGCGAGCGGTGTAGCGGTTCAAGAGTTCGAGCAGGGGTTGGCGGTGCATGGCGGATTTTATCATAAACGCAGAGTACGCGGAGGCGGAAAAAGCGCGGAGAATGCAAAATGCAAAATGTTCAATGCAAAATGAAAAACGTCGTACTGATCTTTGTTCTTACTTTTGCATTTTGCATTGAACGTTTTGCATTTTTCATTTATTTCATGCAGAACCGTCGTTGTACTTTTCCTGGACGATCCGCTGCATTTGCTCTTGCGGCCAGTTGAGGAGTTGTTCGTTGGCTTGCCAGCCCGTGGTGAGTGCGGCGACCAGTTGTTGGCGAGTCGCGGGCAGGTTGGCGATGAATTCACGATGGGCGCGAGCGTTGCGGTAGAGCGGTTCGCGCTTAGATTTCGCAAGAAGTTGGCCCACGCGCTCCAAATTAAAATCGTAAAGCAGCGTACCGTGGTAGAGAAAATGGGTGCGCTTGGCGCGGAGGGCATTCCCGGAGAATTTTTGGAGGGTACTTTCCATAATCCCCCTCCCTGTTAGGGAAGGGCTAGGGGAGGGTAATAAGGAGAAGGCCAAATCGCTCGTGCCGGCTAGCGTGATACCGGGGACGAGGGGTGCGAGCGCGGTGGCCATGCGATTCAAGACAACATGATGAGCGCGGGGAATCGATTTGAGTTCGGGATGAGAGTCGTAGCCGAGCACGACGGCGTACATCAGACACCCCGGCCCGGCGAGGATGGTGCCGCCGCCACTGGCGCGGCGAAGGACAGGGATTCTCATAGCACGACAGGCGGCGAGATTCACTTCCGCGCTGGGGTCCGAGGACCGGCCCAGCACGACGAAATAGTCCTCGGGTTCCCACACGCGCAGCACGCCGCCTGAGATTTCACCCGCCGCGCAAGCGTCGAGCAGGGCCTCGTCGAGGGCGAGGTTTTCCGTGGGTAGTGGAAGGGTGAGGTCGAGCAATTGCATGGTTTTAAGGAAGAACCGCAGAAGAAAAAAATGCAAAATGCAAAACGTTCAAGGCAAAATGCAAAAGTAAAATTCTGTCGTTTTGCATTTACCATTTTTCATTTTGCGTTTTGCATTCCTCTGCTTTGCATCTTCGCGTCCTTTGCGTTTCACAATTAGCGGGCATTAGCGTGTATCAGCGGTTTGATCGGCCCCCTCGTCAGTGGTTGGCAACATAGCTAAAATACGGAATTCCGTTTGTCGTATCTTCCCACGGTATCGCATGTCTTCCAAGTCCGACACTCCGCGTCCGCTCGCTGCTGATGAATTGCTGCCCCCCATTGAGCCCCCTAGCGCGGGGTTTATTTTGCAGCTCTTTGTCATCCCGGCGGTGATTGTGTTGGTCGTTGTCCTGTTGGGATGGTTAGTGACCTCGCTCGCTTCAACCGGGGAGCGCGACCCCGTGGAAATCGTCGCCAAGCTTCGCGGTTCGAGCCAGAACCGCTGGCAAGAGGCGTTCGAGCTGGCCAACGCGTTGCGGACCGAGGAGCGGAATCCCGAGCTGAAGTCGAACACGCGGCTGGCCGATGAGTTGGCCAAGTTGCTCGATGAGGAGCATGCCGCCGCGAGAACGGATGACGACTCGGTGAAGCTGCGGACCTTCTTGTGCTCGGCGCTTGGTGCGTTTCACGTCGACAATGGCCTGGGCGTGCTCTTGAAAGTAGCCCATGGGGACGTGGATGAAGCGGTCCGCGGGGATGCCGTTAATGCGATTGCCGTGCTGGCGGAGACATTTCGCACGGCCGATCCCCCCCAGGCATTGGAAGGAGCAAATTTTGTCGAGACGTTTGTTGACTTGGCCAATGACCAGAGCGATATGGTGCGCTCGCGGACGGCGTTCGCCTTGGGGGTGATCACGCTCGCGCCGCAGAGCGATCCGCGATTGACCGAGGAGCTCGAAAAACTGGTCGAGGACTTGTATCCCGACGCGCGTTACAACGCCACCACGGGACTCGCCCGCCGGGGGAGTTTGCTGGCTGTCGCACCGCTGGTGGAGATGCTCGATCTGGAATCACTCTCAGTGAGCATCCAAGGAGAATCGCGGCCCGACATGCAAACGCGCAAGCGCAACACGATTCTCAAAAACGCTCTCGATGCGGTGGTGGTGATCAAGGAAAAGAATCCGGACGCCGACCTCGGCGTGTTACGCGATGCCGTGCAGAAGTTCATTGACATGGCGCCCGAGTGGCAGGAGCAGGGTGCCGTGCCGCCGCAGCTTGTGGATCGGGCGAAAGAGGTTTTGGAAGTTGTTCAGTAGTCGAATCAATAATTAAACGCAGAGTTCGCGGAGAATTAAGAAATTCTCTCTGCGAATCTTTGCGTCTCTGCGTTTAACTCCTCCAACCTGTTAAACCCTGTGGGTTGTAGGGGCTGCGGAGGGGGTGTTTTTTTCTTTTCTTGCTAGCAAGCCGTTCTCCCATTGCTTGAACCGGTTCGCCCCAGGCACAGTAGAAGGAGTGGAACTCTTGGCAAATCGCGGCGTTGTTGCGTTTTCGCATCAGCGTTGCGTATGGTAAACAGCGCGCTGCTAGCAAATGAGTGATGCAGAAGTTTTATTTGCCTCGGCGCACTTTGTCCGCAACACTGTTGTAGAGGGTTCTTGTTGTCCAAGTCGTGATGCGCGAAATTCGCGCTAAGCGGCAGGGCGTGTCTTTTCAAATCCGATTGGGGTGTGCGTCATGAACCGCCATGGTTGGTTCTCATTGGCTGTTGCCATTATTTTGTTGCCGAGCAGTTTTGCCGCGCCGAGTTTTGCTCAATGTGAAACCTGCGAACCGGCCTTTCGTCTGGAATGTCAAACCGTCTACGAAGAGCGGCAAATCAACGCTTTCCGCTTGGAGACGGAGACCGTCTACCAAGAACAGCAAGTCACGCGGATGGTGCCGGTTTGGGAAACCCAAGCCCGCGAACGGCGCTACACCGTGAGCCGGCCCGTGACCGAGACCAGCATCCGCGAAGAGCGCTTCGTGGTGAATCGGCCCGTGTTTGAAACTCAAATGCGCGATGCGAGCTACAATCGGGTGCGCAACGTGATGGAAACCAGTCAGCGCGAAGAGCGCTTTACCGTCGAGCGGCAGGTTTGGGAAACCTCCGAGCGGGAAGAACGCTACACGGTGATGCGGCCCGTGACCGAGACGATTGAGCAGGAGCGCCGCTACACGGTGATGCGGCCCGTGACAAGTTTTGAAACACGCACCGCCGATCAGGGTTGTTTTGTCGATCAAGTGTCGGTCGTGCCTGGGCAATTGCAGCGCCGGGGACTCACCTGGATGCCGGCCATGCAGGTGATAAACCCCGTGACGGGGCAGATTCAGGTGCAGCGGCCGGGATTAGTCTGGGCGAATGTGCAGGCTCCGCCGCAACAAGTGGTGCAACGCGTGTGGAAGCCAAACTTGGTCTCCGTGCAGGTTCCCGTGACGACGATGTGTCCCGAGGAAGTCGTGCAGAAGGTACCCGTGCAAGTGTGCCGGCAAGTGGCCGAGGAAGTTTGCCGCAAGGTGCCGGTGCGTGTTTGCCGGATTGTCGCTGAAGAACAGGTTCGCATGGTGCCGGTGACGACTTGCCGCCAGGTGGTCGAGCGGGTCGAGCAGCAGGTGCCCGTGCGTGTTTGCCGGATGGTTCAAGAAGAGCGCTGCCGTCAAATTCCGGTGACGACTTGCCGCTTCGTCGAGGAAGAACGCATCGAGCAGTTTAACGTCCGCGTTTGCCGGATGCTCGAAGAGCAGCACACGATTCGCGTGCCGCAAACGATCTGCAAGAAAGTGCCCGTGACATACACCATGCGGGTGCCCCGGACGATCATGCTGAAGGTGCCCTGCTGCGGTGGCACGGTGATTGAAGCCGTCGAACCCAGTCCCGCGCCGGCCGTGGAGGCAGCGACGACCGATGTGACGGCGAAGGTGGAAAACGAATTGGCATTGGTCGCGGCAATGTAAAAAAATCATGGAACGCGGCGGATTTTATTTACAGGAGATAGCAGAGGAAGCGGAGTGAAGAACAGAAAATGTAAAATGCAAAATGAAAAACGAAAAATGCAAAACGGGAGAGTTCTCTTACTTTTGCATTTTGCATTGAACATTTTGCATTTTTCATTCTTATCTTTTCTCTGCTCCCTCCTGTAAACCCTTCTTAATCTTCTAAATCCATCTAATCCGCGATCATCTGAGTTCAATAAGAATCATTGCAAACGGCTTGCATAGTTGACACTCACACACTCGCGCAAGAAACTGTATCACTCTGTTTCAGTTTCTTGCCCGAGCGCTTCCGCATGACTCTTTCGCCGCCGCCCACTCACGAGTCCGACCCGCCGACCGCGATTATGCGGCTTTACACGCCGGCGATGCTGGCGGAGTTGCTCAATGTGCCGGTGACCGCGATTCGTCGCTGGCAGCGGCGCGGGTTCCTCGAGGCCTGTCAAACCGTGCGGCGGCTCTCGTATTTTGATTTCGCCGAAGTGGGCGTGGCTCGGCATCTCGCGGCTTTGTTGCAGGCTGGTTGTTCGCTTCAGGCCATCGACCGCAAGTTGGCGGAATTCGCGCGGCAAGTGCCGGAGCTGACGCGGCCTTTGGCCGACCCCGCCGTGGTGGTCGTGGGTCGGCAATTGTTCTTGCGGCGTGGCGAGGAACTTTCCGAGCCGGGCGGACAACTGTTGATCGACTTCGACTCGGCGACTGAAGAAACAGCGTCGCTCGATTTTAGCAGCTACACGCCGCAGGCCGAGAAAATTGCACCTCTTGGCGAATTGCAGCAAACGGCCCAAGACTGGGAGGACCAGGGCGACTTGGTTCGTGCGGCGGAAGCGTATCGGTTGCTCTTGGCGCTGGACGGACCCTCGGCGGAAGTGAATTTCGCGCTGGCCGATTTGCTCTACCGATTGGGCGATCTCACCGCGGCGCGGGAGCGGTTTTACACCGCCGTGGAACTTGACGAGGAGTATGTCGAGGCCCGGGCGAATTTGGGCTGCGTGCTCGCCGAGAATGGCGAATTGGAACTCGCGGTGGCGGCGTTTCAAGGGGCGCTCTCTTTTCACTCCGACTACGCTGACGTGCATTACCATCTGGCGAGCGCGCTGGATCGCCTCGACCGGCGGGCAGAAGCGGAAGGGCATTGGTGGAAATTCTTGTCATTGGCTCCCGAAAGCCCCTGGGCCGAGACGGCCCAGGCCCGGTTGGGCGGGTAAGGCTGTTGTGGGGGCGAAATCCACCACAAGGGTTGTGTTTTCACTATTATCTTTATTTTTCTCGGAAGCGATGAAATTTCAGTCGGATTACTACACTCCTGTCATATATAGTGTATTATTAAGAACATTATTACACTCTTAGCGCTTGGCAGTGTACTGGAGCCGTAACTCATGGACCCTAAACGCTTTACCGAATCCCGGGCAGGGGAATTGCGGAAATATGGCAACCCTCAGAGCGGGAAAGAGGATTGGTACTTTCTGCCGAACGAGCTACCACCAAGTTGGGAATTCCCGGCACGGCTGTGGCCACTTCTGGCAGAGGCGCGTGAAGCGCTCGGTACGCTCAACGGGATCGGCCAATCGCTTCCTAGTCCAGAATTGCTATTGCGCCCTTTACAAACACGCGAGGCGATCACGTCATCGAGCATTGAAGGAACCTATGTCACGCCGCAGCAACTATTACTGTATGAATTGGATCCTACGGAACCGCAACATGCGGACGAGAAATCGGCAGATTGGCGCGAGGTGCTTAATTACAGCAGGGCACTTCAACAGGGCTGCCAGATGTTGCAGGATTATCCGATTGCAACGCGACTGATTTTGGCGATGCATGCGACCCTCATGTCAGGAGTGCGTGGGCAAGACAAATCGCCTGGCAGTTATCGTCAAATCCAAGTACAGATTGGCGCAACGGGTAAGTACGTGCCACCTCCTCATTACGAAATCAGCCGTTTGATGAGCAATTTGGAAGGGTTCATCAACGACAGCGAGACTCAGTACGATTCCTTGGTGGTCTGCTATCTGACGCACTATCAATTCGAGGCAATTCATCCTTTTGTCGATGGCAACGGTCGGGTGGGTCGATCACTATTGGCACTGATGGTCTATCATCTGTTGGGGCATTCCAGGCCGTGGCTTTACATGAGCGCATTTTTCGAGCGGCATAGGGAAGAGTACACGGACAATCTCTTTCGTATTAGTACCCAGGGCGATTGGGAATCGTGGCTGGAATTCTGTCTCACCGGGACGGTCGCGCAGGCGCGTGATGCCATCACGAGATGTCATCTCTTCCGCCAGACCAAAGAGCTATACCATGATAAACTAGCGGCACCAACACCACGAAGTCACAAGATCATTGAAGATTTATTTACTTCTCCGCTGGTGACAATTCCTTCCCTAAAGACACGATTTAACATTACCTACCACACTGCCAGAAAAGACGTGGAGAGACTTGTTGAAGCGGGCATACTGCAAGAAATAGTCGACTATTATCCGAGGTCATTTGTCGCTCCCGACCTGATGCGTATCGCGTTTGGAGAATCACCTCTCGAAGATCAGAAAGTTGCAGCGAACACATAAAAATCGGACCGGAGTTGCCTGTTCTTGCGGAATATCGATTCACTCGACCCCTGGTTGCACTTCTTCCGTGAGCCCTTATCCTGGTATGCTGCCAGACACCAACGCCAGACGGGTCCGCTAGCTCGGAACGTCGGCCTATTTCGCGTTCAAGATCGCATGCCCGACATTCTTTTCCATTACGAGCGCGTTAATCCCACGAGTTGGGCCTATCTGTCGTCGCTGTTGATGTTGGCGTTGTATTTCAAGTTCAACCGCGTGCTGAGCGTGCGGAACGCCGATCTGTTTCTGTTGATTTTGCTGGCCCCGGGACTCTTGCTGGTGCAATGGTCCTGGGAAAACAAGGGAGCCGACAACGCGCTTTCCATCGAGCATTTGGGTTTTTTATGGCTCTTGGCGACGGAGTTGATTCTGTTGTTGCGATTGCTGTTCGACAACGCGATGGTCCGTCGGCCGCAGTTGGATCCGAACCTCAACGCGGCGGGGCTGATGTTCATGGGCAGCTCGTTGCTGTTCTTTCTGATGGCCAACGTGGTGACGGGCGATTCCAAGGAAGAAAATTTGCGGCCGGGCCGCACGACCGAAGAAGTGCGCGTGGAGGAAGCCGTCGGCGCGGAGGAAGGGAGTTTTGCCACCGATGGGCCGGGCTTCTTTTTGCTTTATCGGATGCCGCGCATCGCGACCCAAACGGTCATCAAAGCCCGTCCCGCCGAAGTGGATCAAGCCACGGCGATGGAACTTGATCGGGAAGAGCGCCAGATTCAAGACGCCACGGTGCGCGTGGTGGCCATCTTTTCGCACATCATGATTGTCGTGGGAATGGTGGTTATTGGCCATCGTCACTTCGACAACATCACCATGGGCATTGCCGCGGCGACGATGTATTTGTTGCTGCCCTACACGGCCTTATGGACGGGCGACGTGGTGCATGCCTTGCCGGCGTCGTTGTTGGTGTGGTCGTTTGTTTGTTATCGCCGACCGCTGAT
>JBGTMM010000219.1:0-3146 GCA_041743635.1 Bythopirellula sp. | reverse complement strand
ACTCAAGACCGCGTTTCTCATCGGGTTCCAGGTATATCTGCCGTTCGTGATTCTCGACATTGTCGTGGCGTGCGTGACGATCTCGATGGGCATGCTGATGCTGCCCCCCGTGCTGATCTCGCTGCCGTTCAAGCTGCTGTTGTTCGTGCTGGTCGACGGTTGGCGGCTGGTGGTGGAAATGTTGCTCGACAGCTTTTTCGTGCTGGGATAGCGAATTATGGATCCCCAACAAGCCATCGACCTGAGCCGCGAGGCCCTGTATATCGCCACTCTGGTGGCCGCGCCGATTTTGCTCGCGGGCATGGTGGTCGGCCTGGTGATCGGACTCCTGCAAGCTCTCACGCAAATCCAGGAACAAACGGTTGCCTTCGTGCCAAAATTGGTGGCGATGGTAATCGCGCTGGCGTTGTCACTCCCTTGGGTGCTGTCGCAACTCTTGAGTTATTCCGAACGGTTGATCTCGAATATTCCCAACACGCTTTAACCGTCCGATGTGATCCGCCATGGTGGTGCTCGAAAAACTGCTGCTCGTCCATTTGGGAACCTTTTCGTTGGTGCTCGGACGCGTGGGTGCATTGGTCATGACCGCCCCCATCTTTGGCAACCAGGCGATTCCCCTGCAGGGGCGGGCGCTGATCGCGTTGATGATCTCGCTGCTAGTGACGCCGCTATTGGCGCAACACTCCACCGTTGACATGAGCAATCTGCCGATGTTCACCAAACATCTCTTGAGCGAAGCGCTGATCGGTTTGTTGTTTGGCGTGGGAATCACGATTCTCTTGAGCGGCATTCAAATCACGGGCCAACTGATCAGCCAACTTAGCGGCACGGCGCTCGCGGAAGTCTTTGATCCCTCGCTCGAAGAAAATGTGTCGGTCTATTCGCAGTTTTTTTACTTTCTGACGCTCGTCATGTTCGTGCTCTTGGATGGCCATCGGCTCACCATGGATGCGTTGCTCGATTCGTTCGCCCATCTGCCGCCGGGCGCGGCGAACTTAGGTTCCGATTACGTTGAAGCACTGACCACGTTGCTGGGACAAAGTTTCATGCTGGGAATCCGCGCCGCGGCACCGGCGATGACCGCACTATTGCTTGCCACGCTGGTCTTGGGCCTCATCGGCCGCACCATGCCGCAGATCAACATCCTGGCCGTGGGGTTTGGCGTGAACTCGCTGTTGTCACTCGGCTGTCTATTCACAACGATTGGAGTCGTCGCCTGGGCGTTTCCCCAACAAACCGGCATGGCGATTGAAATCTTGCGCAGTGCGATCCATTCTCCAGCCACCGGTACTTAGCTTTTAGTGTGTAGTCATGTCAGAACAAGCGGGCGAAAAAACACAAGACGCGACCCAGCACCGCCGCGAAGAAGCGCGGAAACAAGGTCAGGTCGTGCACAGCCAGGACCTCGGTTCCGCGGCGTTGTTGATCGTTGGCGTTTTGCTGTTGCGATCCTGGGGTGGTGATTTAGTTGACACCGCGGGCAAGTTTATGCGGCATCAACTCGGCGACGTGCAAACGCTCTCCATGCACAGCACCGATGCGATCGCGCTTTCGCAACAAATGGTTGGCACCTGGGGCAGCATACTCCTGCCGATTGTCGGATTCTTGGCTCTCGCCGGTGGACTGACCAGCGTGTTTCAAACGGGGTTAGTGTTTGTCCCTGACCGCTTGGCCCCGGATATCAGTCGGCTTAGTCCCCTCAGCGGTCTTAAGCGAATTCTCTCGCTCTCGGGAGCGATGAAACTTGGCTTTGGCATGTTTAAGATTACCATCGTGTCGATCATCGCGGCCGTGGTGGTCTATCGTCGTTATGCCCAGGTGCTGTACTCGCATGACTTCGACGTCGCTGAGTTAGGTGTGTTTTTGATCGACATCACTCTCTCCACCGCCCTGTGGGTGGGAGTGGCCTTATTCGTGCTCGCGATCTTCGATTACGCCTTTCAAGTGTGGAAGCATGAGCAAGACCTCAAAATGACCCATCGCGAAGTGCTCGACGAAATGAAGAACCTGCAGGGCGATCCGCAGATCATTGCCCGCCGTCGGGCCATCCAACGGCAGATGGCGCTCAGCAACATTGCCAATAAAGTGCCCAAGGCCGACGTGGTGGTGACCAACCCCACGGAGCTCGCCGTGGCGATTCAATATCAACCCGACAAAATGCACGCGCCGATTGTGGTCGCCAAAGGAGCCGGCGTGATCGCCCAGCGGATTCGTCGCCTCGCGCTCGAGAACAACATCCCGGTCGTGGAACGCAAGCCGCTCGCCCAGTTGCTTTACAAGGAAATCGAAGTGAACCACCCGATTCCCGACACGAGCTACGCAGCGGTGGCCGAGGTGCTGGCGTACGTGTATCAACTTCAGGGCAAGAAACTGCCAAAGCTGCCGCAGGCGGGGTGATGAGTGTCCGTTCGTGGCGATAGGCGGCTCGCCTGTCGTCTGTTTTCGGAGAAACTGAAAGGCTTATCCCCTCTGGCCACTCAAACCAACAACCGCCGAAACCCTTCATCTTCAAAATGCTGGTCCGTGGTTAGCGATTCTTGGAGTTTTCTGGAACGCATGAGCACGAAACTCACCGCGTCGCACAAGGAATAGCCACGGCCCTGCCTCGTCATTAGCAAGGCCAACGCTTGGCTAGCGAGCGATTCATTCGGCCAGATGATATCGATCTTGGGGTTGGCGAGCAATTGCGTGAGAAATTTCACCACGGGGCCGGGTGGTGCGCCGTGAGTATTGGCCAACGCCACGAGTTCCGCCAGCACAAATCCGTGGGTGACCCGCTGCGACGCGACGCGATACTTGTCACTTGCTATCTGGTGCATCGGCTCCCTGGCGTCGATCAATGCAAACAGCCCAGAGGTGTCGAGCAGCATATTTACGACCCACTATTTGAGCCGTAGGCACGCCCGAGGTCGGCGTCGATTTGGGAGTTGTCAATCCCCAGCGGCCGGCCCATATCGATGCTCCCGAAACATTGCTCGAACGCAAGGTTTGCCGCGTCCGCCTCGCAGCGCCCCTGCCGCTCGCCGGCGCAAATACCCTCTAGGATCGACGCCGCCAGCTCGGCCGGCGTTTTGCCGGCAGCCGAAGCCTCGCTCGCCAGCATCGCGAACGTGTGCTCATTCAACTGAATCGCAAGATTGGAATTC
>JBGTMM010000218.1:0-2263 GCA_041743635.1 Bythopirellula sp. | reverse complement strand
CGCAGTCCGATAATCGACCAATCTTGGAAATTGGTGAGCGACATATTGGAGAGGGACAAGAGCACATTATAAAAAAACGGGAACACCACCGTCGCGAACATCACCAGAATCGCCGGCGCGATCAAGACATACGCAAACGGCTGTCGCCGCACGTCGGGAAGAAAATCGAGGAGCGCTTCGCGTTGCCAGATCACCAGTCCCCCACAAATGAGAATCCCCGCCAGTTGCCACACCCAGGCCGCCATGGTCGGCTTGGAATCCCGTTGGATCAGTTCAATGCCTTGTATTGCATTCGCTTGCATCGCGTTGGCGGCTTGTTGCGGGGTGCTACTCCCCCCCAACAGCGATTGATAGGGCGGACGCATCGCATCCCACACGGCGCGCATTTCCGTGACCACGGGCATAATCCGCCCGCGATCAAGTTGCGCTTTCGAGGCTTGGAGAATCGGGTCTTCCCTCATCATCGGGTCGTCAAGCAATTTTTTGCGCGAGGGGAGAATTCCCAAATGCTCCATGAACTTCCGCTGCGATTCTTCGCTCGTCATGAAGAGCGCGAATTGCATCGCATCCTCGGCCGCCTGCGGCGCGGCCAACGCGTTGAGCGAATATCCCTTGGGCGAAACCATCGGCGCCATTGGCTGGCCGGTCGCGCTAACAATTGGCAGTGGCGCGACCGCCGCGTCGATCCCCTCCGTCTCCAGATAATCCATCCAACTCCAATCGCCGTTGATGATCATAGCGGCCTTGCCGGTCTTAAATATCGAGTCGGCCGTTTCGTAATCGCAATTACGCGGAACGACCTTGTGCTCGTCGCGCAGCGACAAAATGAACGCATACGCCTCGGCACTTTGCGGCGTATCGAGGGCCGGCACGGGTTGGCCCGAATCGTCAAACACCCAACCGCCGTGGCCCGTGATAAAGGGAATCGCAAAGAACGGCTCGACGAAATTCCACACTAAGCCATACCGATCCTGGCGGCCGTCGTCGTCGATATCGACCGTGTTCTCCTCGGCCAGTGCGATCATCTCGTCGGTCGTGGCGGGAGGGTCCTTCACGAAGTTGCGGTTATAAACTAGCGCGAGATGATTGCCGAACCGATCCGGCAACAACAAAAGTTGTTCCCGATCGGGATTCTTGAGGTCCGGCAAATAGGTGAGCGCGCCATCCACGAATTCCCCAGCCATTTCCTCCGACACCCAAGGATTCATGTCGCCGACAATTCCCATCGCATGAAATGCGCCCAACACGTCCGATGGGCCATAAACCAACTCGGGGCCAATACCGGCCAGCGCCGCCGCTTGAAAGCCGCTGCGCAGCTCCTCGGTTTCTTTGTAGAGTGTCCGGACTTCGATTTCCGGATGGGCCGCTTCGAACTCTTCGATCAACTGATTGAGCATCACCCGATCGCGGGGCACCATCTGATGCCACAACGTGACCAGCCGCTTCTCCGACGGTTCCGCACAGCCATTCACGAGCAACACGCCAGCAGCCACGAGCGCGAAAGAAATGCGATGGCAGGCCGCTCGGCAAGACATGGGCCTCACTCCGGGTGAGTTTGCTCGGCGAGCACGACCGCTTCCAAGGGCGGGACTTTGATCACATGCACGCCGTCGCGCCTGAGAATTTCGACATCAGAGTTTTCCACATCAGAGTTTTCGACATCAAAGTTCGAATCCGAGGCCACCTCGATGAGAGAGAGTGTTTCGCCGTTCTTGCTCGGCAATTCCCAAGAAAATGTCGCGTCCCCTCGATTGATCGCCACCAAGATTCTCTCGCCTTGCCACTCGCGCACGAAGGCAAAAAACTTCGCGTCGTCGTCGCTCGTCAAGGGTTTAAAACTGCCATGCGACAATACGGGATGCTCGCGCCGCAGCTCAATCATGCGACGATAAAAATCATGGAGATCAGCATCAAACTTCATCTCATCGGCTTCGCGCTCGCGCGTCAAGGGATCGCCAGCTTGCGAATCGTACTGAAGATCGTCCCAGACCATTGGCAAGCGATTGCAAGGATCGTCGGCCCCCCACATCCCCGTCTCGTCGCCGTAGTAAATCATCGGCGCGCCCAGGAAAGTCATTTGCATGAGGGCGACCAGGCGCTGAATTTGCCGCTCGCGGTCATTGGGTTCACGAACGCTGTAATCGTTGGCGTAACGGGGCGAAACACGTTCGCTCACGTCGTAGTCAAACCGATCGGGCTGCAAATAAGGCTTGCCTTCCCCTGAGTTGACAATCATCGAACCGACCCGATCGGTGTCGTGCGA
>JBGTMM010000217.1:0-5742 GCA_041743635.1 Bythopirellula sp. | reverse complement strand
GCCTGTTCGACGCACATCCGCCATTGCAGGCAACAGACTTCCAATAAATCGAGTTCGGAGAGCAATCCATCGATCCCGGGAATTCGCGGTCCCCACACCGGTTTGCCGACCAGACCGGCAAGCGGCTTGGGCATGGCACGGCGGACAAATTCTTTGAAATAGTACGGAGCGCGCTTGAAATTGATTTCCCTGAGCCGTTCCAGCAGCTTTTCCTTCGGCACGCCACGGGCATGTTCCTGCCAAAAGCGGCGGATCGACAAGACCGACTCCACCCCATCACGAATCGTATGCACAAACAGACAGCCGGGTAGCACCCGCTCCACAAATCCCATTCGCAACGAGTTGCTGGGCGTCTTTTCGATCAGCCGCTGACGCCTCGCATCTCGGACGGCCCGCCCAAATGTCTGGCGAATATGCTGGCAGACTTCCGGCCGCGCATCCTCGGGCCGTAGCATGTCGGATTTGTCGTCGTTGCCGAACTTCCAGGTGAGCCTCGGTTCTTCCACATGGGCAAGGTGAGGATGTGCTCCCAGCAGGTTGCCCAGCAGAGTTGTCCCCGAGCGGGGAGAACCGATGACGACGATCGGACGGTCGAGTTGTGCCTCCACGGGTTCGCTGGCCATCATTTTGAGGATAACAGCCGGCTGCGAGCCGTTCTAGGGAATCCGGCAGTATCCCGCCCAAACGGGGCACCATGACGTGCGGATTACCCGGATAATAGCGAAGGAATGCTCCGGCAGACCTATTTCATCGCGAATCAAGCTTGAAGGTTTTGTCAGGTGGTCAAATCGTTGAACTTTTGGGGCCAAGGGCTATAATCAGGCTGGATTCACCACAGTGAATTCCAAGGAACACAAACTGCCGAGGCATTGGAAAGGCCACGAAGCGGTGGAGAGTTTTGAGGCAAATCAAGCACGGTTTGGGGCCAAACCGTATTCGCAGTGAAGTTGGTGGGTGGCATGTTGGCCGCTCGCTTGCTTCGGCACTTGGGGCCAAGTGCCTGTCATTGCGATTCGCTGGTGCGCTCGACTCAACCTGATTCGAATCGATCCGAACAGCACCAAATAGTAACCATCCAAATGTCGAAATTGGCCCACAGACTTATTGCACTCTTAATTCTTGTTGCGGGGACGGTGCTCCCTGGGCAAAGTGTTTGCTGTGCGACGACTTCGTATCACATTGGCAATAGTCTGACTTTTGACAGCCAACCACTCGGTATCGAAGCTCTCGCCGAGAGCCGCGGCCTCGAGCATCAGGTGGGCTTTCATATCCGCAGTAGCTCTTCGCTGACTCAGATTCTGAATGATCCCGAGGGAGTCTCGACGCCACCCAATGAATATGGCACGTTCACGACGGCACTACCGAACAATCAATGGGACGTTGTGACATTGCAGCCTCATGGTAATTTGGGCGAGTCCACCATGGGGACCGACGTGGATGCGATTAAGACGTTTATCAATCTCACACGCTCCAATCCTGCTAATCAGGAAACAAACTTCTACATCTATCAAACCTGGCCATCGCGAGGAAATTATCAATCGAAGTGGCTGGCTCCCGTCGAAAACAGCCTTTCCACGCCAACCACGAAATCGCGTGATTATTTCAACTATTTGATTGAGCGCGTGCGTGCTGAGACCGATGCGAGCGTGTACATGATTCCCGCCGGCGATGTGCTTTACGAACTCGACGTCAGAATGCGAAACCGTGAGATTCCTGGGTTTAGTAATGTGGACTTCCTTTATCGAGACAATCAGCATTTGACCTTTGGTGCCGGACGGTTCGTGGCGGGAGCGACGACCTTCTCCACAATCTTGGGGCAGTATCCCACCGCACTGGAAATTCCCGAGGACTTTTACGGCGGACCCAGTGCGTTATCTGCTATTCAACAGGCAGCCATCCTGGAGGCCATCCGCGATGTCTTGGACAATCATCAGTATTCCGGTTTGGAAATGCCCGCGGCCCCAAGAACGGATTTCAACTCCGACAATGCAGTCGACGAAACAGATTTGCAATTCCTGAATGCTTCGTTGGGCATCGTTAATCCTTACGACGTGAATCAGGATGGCATGGTCAATGGGAGAGATTTTCTAGCGTGGCAACGCAACTTCAAACCCACCTTCACAGGCTCTGAATTACTGGCCTTCAACATTGCAGATTTGAATGGTGATGGTATGTTTAACGCCGAGGATATACAGCACTGGCAAGCATCATATGGTATTAATGATGGTGCTGATGTCGATGGCGATGGTGATACCGACGGCAGAGATTTTTTACTTTGGCAGCGTTCCAATCTTGGCAGTCACTTTGATGCGAACGGGGATTTTTTAGTCAACGGCGTGGAACTCGGCCGCTGGCAGCAGTCCTACGGTTATTCCCTCTTCGCCGACGCCAATGGCGATGGCGTAGTCGATTCGGCCGATTATGATATTTGGGTCGCAGAAAATGGCCGCACTTGGACGTTCCCCTACGCCTTGTCGGCCCCGCCATTGGCGTCTCAAAGCGGCAATTTGCAATCGCTGGTCGTTCCTGAGCCGGGAACGGCCCTCCTGGCCCTCCTGACGGTTTTGCTGCCAGGCCTAAAGCGTCTTAGATCGGTCAAAATAAGGCAAGAATAGGGTATCCCGAAAGCATTTGACGGATTTGAATTTGTAGAATAGCATCGAAAAGGTGTGGACTCCGCGTTTCCGCGTGTTCATCGCACCGTATTTAAGCATTTAGTCAAACCAACAGGGTGAACTACTGCCGTCTTTGGCAAGCATCAAATAAATCGACGACCCCAGGCACCCATGCCTGGGGAGTGCGTGTTCTTGGTGCCTTCTGCTGAATCATCGTCCTTGATGGTTCCCCCGGCTCGACAACGACGTGGTGCTGCAGCTTGCATTCGCAGCGCCGCTGCCGAGCTCAGCCATGTGACGCACGATCAAATATATTTCCCTGAGAAAGATTCGAAGATATGCTCCTGAACCCCGTTTTTCGACGCCCATGCCGCATTGCAGCGCTGAGTCAAGTTCTGTTCGCACTTCTCACCGCCCATGCCTTCGCTGCCAACCAGACCTCGACGGTTTCACCTTTGCAGCCTGCCAGTGATCTTCCCTACCGAATTCAATTGACCGAAGTTGATTATTCCAACATCGAGCTGCCCACATTGCACTCTTACGCCGCCGGCACGTTTGATAACAAATGGGTATTCATCTCGGGACGCACAAACGGCCTGCACGGTTTTCATGACGTATTGGCCGAAGAGAATTTTCCCATCCAGTTTCAGAATCGCGATGTATGGGTGGTCGATTTCGCAACGAAGCAGAGTTGGCACAGTCCGCTAGAGCCCACTCCTGGTCTGACGGAAAGTCAAATCTTGGCGCTCGCTTCGACCAACAATCAGTTTTATCAGAAGGACGAAACGCTTTATATCACCGGGGGATATGGCGTGTTTGAAAACGGTGAGGATTTTGGCACCTTCGATCATTTGTCCGCCATCGACTTGCCAGGGCTAGGCAACTGGGTGATGAACGGCACGGGCACGGCCGCTGAAAACATCCGGCAAATTTCCAGCCCGGATCCGTTGAATCCGATCTTTCGCGTCACGGGGGGGGCCATGCATGAAATCGATGACACAACCCACTTGGTATTTGGGCAAGATTTTGTCGGCGTTTATACCCCATTTGGCGACGGCAATTACACCCGCCAAGTCCGGAGCTTCGATATTGTCGATGACGGCACCAATTTAAGCGTGGCGAACACCACTTCGACACCGATTCTCCCCGAGTATCGTCGTCGTGATCTCAACATTGTCCCAATCCTTAGCCTCGATGGCATGGGAGGCGTGGAAGAAAAACTCGTGGCCCTGTCGGGAGTTTTCACGGCATCAATGGGGGCCTTTACGGTGCCCGTGGAAATTGATGCCAACGGCCAGCCCACCATGGCCGATGCCACCGCTGCAGGGACTTTCAAACAAGGTTTTAATGGTTATCACTCCGCGAAGCTGGGTCTCTTTTCGGAGGCGAGCGGCGCGATGCACGAGGTTATGTTTGGCGGCATTAGCTTGCAATTTCTCGAGGAAGCGACGGGCATCGTCAGGACGGATAACGCACTGCCGTTTGTCAACGACATCACGTCGATCCAAATCGACGCTGCGGGCAATTACACCCAGCACCACTTGGGATATTTTCCGGAATTGTTCGACCAGGACGACATTCGCTTGCGGTTTGGTACGAATGCCGAATTCTTGCCCGCGGGCGACATTTCTGTCTTCGACAACGGCGTGATTGATTTCGATCAACTTGCCGCCGGAGAAACTGTTTTGGGGCATATCTTTGGAGGGATCGTGACCAATGGACCACACACTCGACGGGGAGCCGCCTCGAGCGGATCCAATCGTGTGTTTACGGTGTCGATTATTTTGGTTCCCGAACCTGCGGGAGGCACAATGCTGGCAGGGTTTGCTGCTCTCGGGCTGACGTTTTTGCGATGCGGAGTCTCAAAGAACCGGCGCTGATCGCGCGATCAAAAATCTGCCGCGCGAATATGCATGAATCATCATCCTTGAGCGGATTTTCCTTGCCAAACTTGAAAACAATCCTTTAAGATAAAATTCCACCCTATTTATAGCTTTGCCCCTTTTTGGCGATCTTTGCTAATCTTTGAGTTCTCCATTTTTCGAAATCACCCAGCTTTGAATCACCGAGGCACTCTGCATACCATGACCCGAGCCCATTTATTTACGATAGACTTCCGAGTTATTTCGATCACCGCTGCTGCTCTCCTGCTGGCAGTCGGCTGCGGCTTGTTTGCGGCGCAGGCCCAATCGATTCAACTCGGAAACCTCGAAGCCACTCTTTCCCGACCCGTGTTTAACAATACAAATTCGGGGCTGCGCTTTCCCACGGCACTGAATGGCCCGAACGACAACTCGGGAGATTTTTTTCTGACCGGCCTCCAAGGCCGAATCCACAAGTTCGATAACGGAGTCGAGTTGTCCTCTACTCCCAACGGACCCTTCTTGAATCTAACGAGTGAAGTTCTGGTCAACGGTGGCACGGGCATGCTGGGCACGGCGTTTCACCCCGGCCATTCCAATCCCACCGACCCGGGATATCGCAAACTCTACACGTATCACTCGACAGCTCTCAACAACGGTCCGGTCACGTTTGCCGTGCCTGGCGAAGGCATCTCGCACTATAATGTGCTCACGGAATGGCAAGCGAGCGCTGCCAACCCGAATTTCGTCGACCTTTCGACCCGCCGAGAAGTGTATCGCGAAGCACATCCGCTCAACAATGAACATAATGGTGGGGCGCTGGACTTCGGCGCGGACGGTTATCTCTACGTCACAAACGGCGCTCCCCCAGGATTATTCGAGTCAGCACAATCGCTCGACAACATCCTTGGTAAAGTGTTGCGCATTAATCCCCTAGCACCCGCGGCTACTCCGGGTAGTCTTGATCCGGTGAGCGGCAATGGGCAGTATCGCGTTCCTACTTCCAACCCCTTTGTTTCAGAACCTTCCGCGATCGATGAAATTTATGCCTTCGGCCTACGAAATCCTTACCGCATGAGTGTTGATCCGGTAACGGGTCTTGTCTTTGCGGGAGATGTGGGACAGGTTTCACGCGAAGAAGTGAGCGTTTTTTCCGGGGGAGCGAACCTAGGTTGGCCCTACCGTGAAGGTTCCGTTGAGGGTCCAATAGAACCTGATCCTCCCATTCCCACATTCACCGATCCGCTCGCGGAATACGGGCGTAC
>JBGTMM010000216.1:0-3192 GCA_041743635.1 Bythopirellula sp. | reverse complement strand
GCGAGGAACGCATTTTTCAGTTTCAGAAGTACGTTTCCGAGAGGACGGCAGGCCCATTTTGCGCACAATCTTCGCCCGCCGAGACAGCAATCTGCCAACACTGCAATTAACATGGAAAGAGATTCATTCCCTAGTAAGGCACAACGAGCATGATCGACTTGAGAAATAAAGTGGCCCTCGTGACGGGCAGTTCCCGAGGTATCGGCGAAGCAACCGCGGTGCGCTTGGCCGAGGCGGGAGCGGATATCGTTCTGAATTATGTGACGTCGCGCTCGGCGGCTACATACGTTGCTGAGAGAATCAGCGCCGTGGGCCGGCGAGTGTGGATCGTCAAAGCCGATATCAGCGAGGCAGACGACGTCGCCGCGCTGATGGAATTCATTGCCGACGAAGTGGGCCAGCTTGATATTTTGGTGAGCAACGCGGCCTCTGGCGGTTTTCGCCCTTTGTTGGAATCTAACATCGATCAGTTTCAAGCGACCATGAACACCAACGTGTTGGCGCTCATCATGTTGGTGAAAGAGGCGCTGCCACTCTTAGAGCGGTCTCCACAACGCGCGAAGGTGGTGGCCATTTCGAGCCACGGCTCGCACATGGCGCTGCCAAGTTATGGCTTGATCGGCGGATCGAAGGCGGCGCTGGAAAGCATCGCCCGGCACCTGACGCTCGAAGTGGGCGATCGGGGGATCAACGTGAACGTCGTGAAAGCGGGCCTGGTCGAGACCGATTCCACGCGCTTGATGGATCAGACCGGCACGATGTTCGCCAAGCGAACCACCAAGACGATGGTGGGTGAACGTGTGCTGGAAGCCCGGGACGTGGCCAACGCCGTATTGTTTTTGTGCAGCCCGCTGAGTGATTTGATCCAAGGACAAACCATTACTGTCGATGGTGGCGCCGCGATCCACGTTTGACCAACAAATTTTCAGAAAGCAAACTTAGCATGATATTCAAATTTCCGCTCTCGGTGCCACACTACGCATTCTTCATGGCGGGACCATGTGATTTTGTCGTCAATGTGGCGATCAATACGCTGATTCCCTGGTATGTGTTTGGCGACTCGGAGCAAACGGCGCTTTACGGTCGTCATTCTCTTGTTTTTGTCTTGCTGGCGATCACGTTCTGTTGTGCGACATTAACGACGGTCTCGGGCTATTTTAACTGTGTCCGAGAGCGGAAGGCTGGAAGGGTGGTTCCTCCGGTCGATGCCACCTTGCCGTGGGCGGGAGTTGCCTGGCTGACGGGGCTCGTGCGTGGCATCGTCGCACTAGCGATTGGGGGGGCCATCGCCGCTGCTTTGTATCCCACGTTGGGCGATGCCACGATTGCCACTTCCTGGGCCATTGGCATCGCGGGGCTCTATGCCGGCACGCTCGGTTATTGGCTGCATGCTTGGGCGGTCATCACCGCGGGCTCGCTGAATCGACCTTCCCTGGCGTCCACGTAGGCAATTTGTGTTATGCAGCTTTTGCGCAGAATGTTTGCAAGCCTGACCGATTGGCTCTGGCCGGGGCCTTGGTATCCCAACATCTTTTGGATGCTGCATTCGATTTGGCTGGCGCGCTGCATCTATATTGTTGCCGCTTTGGGAATCGCGGATTTGTTGAAGCAAAGTCCGAAAACTTGTGCCGAATTGGCCCGGTTGACCAACTGCGACGGAAAATCACTCTATCGTGTGCTGCGCGCTTTAGCGAGCTTTCGTGTCTTCACGGAAGACCGCGAGGGGCGGTTTCATCTCACCCGGCTCTCGCGGCAATTGCTCAGCGACGCCGAGGGTACGATGCGCTATTGGGCCATCAAGATGGGCGAGGAAGGTTGGCTCGCCACAACCGCAGCACTGGAAGCCGTCAAATCTGGACAGAGCGGATTCAAGTTGGTCCACGGCCAATCGTCATGGGAGTATTACACGTCTCATCCGGAGGCCGGCGCTAATTTTATTAAAGCCATGAGTGTGTTTACCGAGTGGCAGGCCAAAAGTCTTGTCGCCGCGGGTGATTTCGGCAGGTTCCGTAAAGTTGTTGACGTGGGTGGCGGACGCGGGGCGCTCGTCATCGAGATTCTGCGGCAGCATCCGACGATGCGAGGCATCGTTTTCGATCTCCCCGAGACCGTGGTCGAGGCGGCCAAGTTGATCGCAGCCGCGGGCCTGCAGGATCGCTGCGAGGCGGTAGCTGGAAATTTTCTGGAAGCCGTTCCCAACGGAGCGGACCTTTACATTAGCAAACATTCGCTGCGAGATTGGGATGATGAGAACGCCCAGCGAATTCTGCGCTCGATTCATGCGGCCATGGATGAAAACGCCACGCTCATGGTAATCGATGCCGTTGTGCAACCGGATAATGGCACGGATCGGCTAGTCAAACTGCTCGACGTGGAACTGATGATCGAAGAAGGAGGCGGGATGCGGAGCCAAGCGGAGTTTGAGGCATTCTTCGAGCGTGTGGGGCTCCGTTTGGTGCGCATGACCCGCACCGAAATTCGCGACGCCGTCATTATCGAAGCCGTGCGCAGCGATCGTCCAAGTTCCTGAAAGATTAACGTCTGAATCGAATGTGCGTGATCTTCATCACGTCACGGAGCGTTTTGTAGATTGGCGGCCAAAGCGTGGCCCAGCGCAAATACCGCCACCTCGGGCGGTGATAGTCGATAAACGCCCATTCGTCGATGAACTCGATCCGCGGGTCCCATGCTTCCAATTCTCGGCCTGATTCGATCCCCCAGCGGAAAACCGCTTGGGTGGCGTTGATCGCAGGCACCTTATGTTGTTGATTGACAAACTTGGGCGAGATGGATTGGAACGCCATCTCGGCTCCCGGCAGACGCTCCGCGATCGTCGTCAACAAGCGACGAATCTCGTGCTCTTCAAAATAACAAAACAGTCCTTCGGCCAAAATCAACACGGGTTGATTGTCGTCGCGATGGATCGCATCGATCCAACTCGGATCGAACGCCGACTGGCTCAGATACACATTGCGTTCAGATTCGGCATAGAACCGACGACGCAACGCAATGGAATCAGGTAAATCCAGGTCGAACCAGCGAATCTTTCCGTTGTCCAAGCGGGCGAATCTGCCATCGAGTCCCGTCCCAAGGTTAACAATGATGGCCTCGGGATGCCGCCCAATGAAATTATGGGCAACTTTATCAAAAAGCTCCGTTCGTATCGCAACATCCAACTGAACCTTCCAGGCC
>JBGTMM010000215.1:0-6237 GCA_041743635.1 Bythopirellula sp. | reverse complement strand
AATCCGAGGAAATCACCGGCAAGCTTACTGCCGACACCGCGAAGCTTCTTGGCCTGACGACCGATTGTGTCGTCGTTGGCGGGGCAGGGGATTGCGCCGCGGGGGCGGTCGGCAACGGCATTGTCAAAAGCGGACTTCTGAACACGTCGCTCGGCACGTCGGGCGTGGTGTTCGCTTATAGCGACCAACCGCAACTCGATCCCGAGGGAAGGCTCCACACCTTCTGCCATGCCGTGCGCGACAAGTGGCACATGATGGGCGTGACACTCTGCGCCGGCGGTTCGCTCCAATGGTTCCACGACAAAGTGTGTGTCGTCGACAAAGGAAAAGAAATCTATGACCAGCTCACCAAGGAAGCCGCCGCCGTACCGGCGGGTACCGAGGGCTTGCAGTTCCTGCCGTACCTCACCGGCGAGCGCACGCCCCATCTCGATCCGCACGCGCGGGGCGCCTTCGTGGGGCTCACGCTGAGCCACACTCGCGGCCACTTGACACGCGCGATCCTGGAAGGGGTTACTTATTCTTTGCGCGAAAGTTATGCGATCATGTCCGATCTCGGCGTTCCGGTGAAGCAAATCCGCGCTTCGGGCGGTGGGGCCAAAAATCCCTTCTGGCGGCAGATGCAAGCCGACGTTTTCGGTAAGCCGGTGTTCTCGATGGTCGCCGACGAAGGTGCCGCCTACGGCGTGGCACTCCTCGCCGCCGTCGGCGCGGGCGAGTACAAAGATATCACCGAAGCCTGTGCCGCCACTATCAAAACCGCCGACGAGTCGAAACCGAACCCCGCAGCGCGCAAAGTTTACGACCGCGCATTCCCGATTTACCAGAGCTTGTACCGTTCCCTAAAAGATGAGTTCAAGAAACTCTCCTAGCCGGACCACCACGAGCTTAGCCGGACCGCCACGCGGTCCGGGATCGAACGCGGCCAATACCCAACCCCCCGCGAACGGCTTATAATCCATCAATCTTCGACCCACTCGCTTGGTATGGAGGCTCAGCCGTGCTGCGTTTGCTTTTTTGTGGATTACTAGTTTGTCATGGCCTCATCTGCATGGCCGAATCGAGTTGGCCAGAGTTTCGCGGGCCCGGTGGCCAAGGAATCTCGACGGACAAGAATCTGCCGCTCTCCTGGAGCGAGTCGGAGAACATCCGCTGGAAAACTCCGATCCTTGGTTCGGGCTGGTCGTCACCCGTAGTTGCCGACGGAAAAATCTGGCTCACCACCGCCACGGTCATCGAAGCCAGCAAAGAGGAACGCGACGCGAAAGTGACCGGCACACTGCTCGGCGATGAAAAGCTTGTCGCTCGCCAGATTACGCTCTGGGCCGTCGAGTTGGATCTCGATTCGGGCAGCGTCCTGAGCAAAATAAAACTCTTGGAAGTCGACGAACCGCAGCCGATCCACTCGCTCAATAGCTATGCGTCGCCCACGCCCATTCTCGAAACGACGCAGCTGGCCGGCTCGCGGCTCTACTGCCACTTCGGCGACTACGGCACGGTCTGCCTCGACACAAATACCGGCAAGCCACTCTGGGAAAAGCGATTTGCCATCGATCATCGCGTCGGACCGGGGAGTTCGCCCGTGTTGTGGGAAGACTTGCTGATCGTCCCCTGCGATGGGGCCGACGTGCAGTATATCGTCGCCCTCAACAAGGACACCGGCGAGACCGTGTGGCGATCCGACCGACCACCGATTGAACAAACCGACGGCGAGTTTCGCAAATCCTATTCGACGCCGCTAGTCATCCAAGTGAACAGCATCGAAGTGAACAGTTCCGAGCAAGTTGTGATCCCCGGTGCCCAGTGGTGCGTGGCCTATGAGCCGCGCACGGGGAAGGAGATTTGGCGCGTCAATCACGGCCGCGGGTTCTCGCTCGTGCCACGCCCCGTGTTCGATGGCCGCTTACTGTACTTCTGCACCGGCTACATGAGCGGCAAGTTAATCGCCGTGCGGCCCGATGGCGAGGGCGACGTCACCAACACGCACATCGCGTGGGAGCAATCCAAACAAGTCCCCAACATGCCCTCGCCTTTGGTGGTGGAGAATCGCGTGTACTTGGTGAGCGATGGCGGCATCGCGTCCTGTTTTAATGCCACAACAGGCGAAGAAAAATGGCGTGAACGGCTAGCTGGCAAGTATTCCTCCTCGCTGCTCTACTCCGAAGATCACGTCTACGCTTGCAGCCACGAAGGGCTCACCACGGTCTTTGCGGCGAGCGACGAATTCAAGCGGCTCGCCGAGAACCAACTCGACGGCCAATTGATGGCGTCCCCCGTAGCGGTCGATAGTTCGTTGCTATTACGCACAGGCACGCACCTCTATCGGATCACCCAATGAATCGTTTGAATACTCATTTGAGCCGTAAGGCGCTAGCCTCGGGTTATTAGAATTCGATGCCGCGCACAACTACCCGACGCTAGCGCGTTTCGGCTCACGTAATTTCAAAACACGCTCTTGGAAAGTAAATTCTTACTGCCAGCATTGCTGGTTGGCGTCATTGTTTGCGTAGTTTGCCGTGATTAAAGAACATAATTAAATTGCGTGAGCTAGCACTTGCTTGCACTAGAGGTAAGGTCATTTTTTAGCCGACTGAGAATCCAGGCGGCCTTCGTGAGCGACTCTTGCGAACGAATTGTCGTAATCCGCGGGGAGGCGGTTCCATGTTGAAACACGACGTCAAAATTTTTCGTGCTTTATTCTTTATCGTTTTGGCAACGAGTTTCTTGTTGGCGGCGAAAAGCACGTCGCATGCCCAGTCCTATGGCATCGAGTTGCACAACACGTTGATGCCCGTGTCCGGAGCGATGGGGGGTGCGAGCATTGCCAAGCCGCAAGATTGCCTCTCGGCGATCAATGGCAATCCCGCGACGCTCACCGATTTTCCCGGGACGCAGTTCACCTTCGGTGGCACCTGGGCAGAGCCGACGTACAACATCACCCAACTCGACCCCCTACCGCTGGTGGGCGTCGACCCATACAGCGCAAAGTCGGGAACACCTGGCGCCGCGGCACCGAATATCGGTGTCACGCAAGAGCTGTCGGCGGGGGGAGTGCCAGTAATATTAGGATTAGGGTTTATTACAAATGCCGGGGCGGGCGTTGATTTTCGCGGCGTCCCTGAATCGAACGGCACTTCGGCCGAGTATGTGGCCCTCGACTTTACTGCTGCCATGGCCGTGCCGATGACTGATCAATTTTCGGCGGGGGCCGCTTTCACAATTGGCAACTCTTTTCTCGACGGCCCGTTTACCGATCTGGGAGGCATGGTGCCGGCCTATGGCATTCGGGGGACGGTCGGCGTGAACTACGCTTTATTTCCGGAAACGTCAGTGGGCGCATACTGGCAAAGCAAGAAACATTTTCACTTTGATGATGCCGTCGTGTTTGATGATAGCGTGTTGTTCCCAGGTGGCGCGGCATTCGATTTAAGCTTTGATCATCCAGAAAACATCGGTCTCGGCATTGCCGACCAGAGTCTGATGGATGGTAAGCTGCTCGTGGCAATGGACGTGCTGTACAAACAATATTCCGAATGTGATTTCCTGGGCGAGATTTACAAAAATCAATGGGTTTACCAGACAGGTGCCCAGTACCAAATGAATTCGCGCATTAAAGTCCGCTGCGGTTACTCCTACAACACCAATCCGATGCGCGATGCCGTGGCGACTTCGATCGGCGGGGTTCCCATTCCCGACGGCATCCCCGGCCTGCGCTACATCCAAGGCCAGTTTGCCGCTGTGTCGCTACATCATCTGACGGGCGGCGTGGGCATCGCCAACATCTTGCCGGGCGTCGATATGGACCTCTTGGCCGGCGGGATGTTCGAAGCGTCGGACCAGTTCGCCGGCACGATCGCCTCCGTGGAAAGCTACTGGGTGGGCACGTACTTCACTTGGCGGTTTGGAGCTGAAGACGACCGCTAAATTTTCGGCAGTTGAGCTAACTCATTTTATGCGCTCTAGGCCCGAAAAATTTCTTCGTGAGCTGTCTTGCTCCGCGCCACTCTTCAGCCGCGACTGGTACAGTTTTTGCGGCACTTTTACTAGGCTTCTCAACCTCGGTGATCTTGCCAATTTCTAGTCGAATATTGCAAGTTCGTTGACCTAGTTGTGTGGAGTGTAACCACATTTTGACCGCACGTAAAACGTTTCGTGAAGTGGACGGCGTCCGGAGCCGGCTTAATAAAAACTGTTCGACGGAAATTTAGCACAATCGCCTTCGGTTGGAGGTTTTAATCGTCGCAAGAGAAACGCCTCTTGTTTTCCCATGTTAGTTGTTCCATTTGTCTGTTTGCTTAATTTGTCAAAATGACAGACAACCGAAAGGAGATTTGCAATGAATTCTAACGAAGAACGAGGAAGGAATATTCAAGGAACCATGAATCGCGGGCCGCGTGGAGAAGCTGCCTACGGCGATGACCGTGGTTATGGCTCTAGCACCGACTACCGCAGCGAATACGGCAGAATGGGACGCCAAGAAAACTACGGCGACGATAACGGCGGCCAACAGAACTATGGCAATCAAGGCCAGAGCGGTTCCAGCCGCGAACAAGGCCAGCAAGGGTACGGTAGTTCCCAAGGATCGAGCGGAGAACGCGAATCGAATCGGGATGCGGGTGGAAACCAGGGGTACCAAGGGGGTGGCGGCCAACAGAACTTTGGGAATAAAGGTTACGGTAGTGGCCAAGGCTACGGCGGCGCTCAGGGGTTTGGCTCGCAAGGCAATCAAGGCGGCAATCAGGGTTATGGGACTCAAGGTTATAGCGGTTCGCAAAACTTGGGTCAGCAAGGAAGTATGGGGGGTCAAAATCGTCGCGGCCAGCACGCGGGTCGTGGACCGCGCGGTTATCGCCGTTCCGATGATCGCATTTGCGAGGACATCAATGATTGTTTAACCGAACACGACGAAATTGATGCCGACGACATCAACGTGAAAGTAAGCGACGGCGAAGTCACCCTATCAGGCACTGTGGACAGCCGATGGACCAAACGGATGGCTGAAGATGCCGTGTACGACGTCTCTGGCGTGTCGGAAGTGACCAACCAGTTGCGCGTCAAGCAGCAAGGCCGCAGCGGCTCTCAGGGTAGCTCGCAAAGCGGGTCAAAGGGCAAGCAGAACGAGGAAAACGACCAGTCGCAAGGTAAGCGTCAAAGCGAACAGGCGGGTCAGACCTCACGTGCGAATGCCAAAAGCTGAATGTTGATTAAAACCTAGTTTCTATGATTGATTTTATACGCGAGACGGAATTGATCTTAACCATTCACTGGTAAAGACTATTCCGTCTCGTGGTTTTGTGAAGGAGTTCCTTGATGAGCGGCAAAATCTATCATCCGGAAGAAAAGCATCCCGACCCATACCAGCAATACCTGGGCCCTGATGCATCCAAAGGTTTGAATTACGGTCAGGATGGCGCAAAGATTCCCACGCGTTCAGCCATTGATATTAAAGACCTACACGAGTTCTTGCCGGACTTTACAAACGATGAGTTGAAACAAATGGAAGTGCTTCAAGAGGGTGCTCGATTGGAAACTAAGGCGGCGTACATCAATCTGGCGGACGAGCGCCCGCATGAAATTCAAGCCATGGGCGACGAAGACGTCGGCCCCCACGATTTGTACTTCGCGAAGAAAAACATGCCCTACGAACTTTGGAACAAGCTATCGAACCGTTTTAAATCGAACAGCCCCCGTTGATTCAATTAAGGACAATCTCGTCCTCCGGCCGCAAATGAAAGGAGGGAACGAGATGCGTTATGCCGGCACACGGACCAGGCGAGCCGTTCTTTGTGACCTTCGCCACGAAATCGGTGATAGCCTGCTTCGATGAGCTGCCGTTCCACAAGGGGAGGGTCGGCGGTTTGAGCAATGACCGAACTCGCGCAGAGTGCCAGCAAGACGACGAAGGTTCGGTTAAAAAACTTTACTATAGCTATTTGTGTTGCCTACAGAGCACTGACAGGATCCTCGGTCGCTCCGGGACCTACGGATTCATCCACCGAAAAGATATAAACGGTCATCGCGGAGAGCATCAGACCGACGACCGCCCATGTGCGCCAATCTTTATGCCAGGCCGCTTTGGATGCGGGACGATGCTGGTGCTCAGCGGTGTGTTTGTGTTGTTTCTTAGCCATAAAACTTGTTGCCTTTTCTATTTACAAATATCGCCGCGATTGCCAACTTTTGTTTGGCGTTTCACTCCGGCGAACGCGGCAAAAACTCCATGAATCACTTGAGATC
>JBGTMM010000214.1:0-4915 GCA_041743635.1 Bythopirellula sp. | reverse complement strand
GGAAGGGCAACAAAAAAGCCCCGGCATCACTTGGATGCCGGGGCTTCGTGTTATTAACTCTTCACTAACTTTCTCGGTTCGCGATAGCGATTAGCCATTGCGACGACGGAAAGCCAAACCGATCAAAGCCATTCCAGCCATGGCCATGGTGGCTGGCTCGGGGATAATCACGCCAAGGTTGGTGTCGATGAAATTCGGCAAGAACGCGTAATTATTAGTCACGTCGGTACCAAAATCTCTACCATCAACCAAAGTCTCCGGACCAACGCCGAAAGTTAGGTTCGTGACGCCAGGACCAAGAACTGTGTAATTAATGGTCGCGAAAATTTGGTTCTGCGAACCAGCCGGCGAGAAAGCTGGGGAAAGAATCGACGACGCATTGAATTGCACATTATTCCCAACCGTGGCGTCCGAAGCAATCGTCCAACGTCCACCTGGGTTGAGGACTTCAGCACCCGTAATCTGGATAAAGGCACCACTAGCAGTAACACCCAATGACACACCACCGTTTTGGAGGCTGTCTTGTGGATCGAGATCGAACACGATATTAACAACACCAGTTTGTCCAGGAACGGCATCCGTGTCCGAGAGGTCACCAACATCGCCCTCGAAGGCTACGGTACCGGCATGGGTCGCGGCAAAACAGACCAGGGAAAGCAAAAGAGCCAGTAAACCAAGATTGAACTTCTTCATAGTAGTTTATTCCTCAATTAAAAAATATTGACTTAAATGTGTAACTTACCTCAACTGTCCCTCCGAGGCTTATATTGTTGCCTCGAAGCGGTGACAAATTCTCTGCGTTTTTCGACTGACGCAGGCAGTTACATAAACATCACGAGCACCTCGCACTAAGATGTAAATCCAATTGACGTAGTCAATATCCTCTTACTATACACGACTGCGACGCCCGATCAAGCCCATGGCACTCAAAATCAAGAGGCCGATGGTCGATGGTTCAGGGACAGCAGTAAAAGCGGGAGCAATCGGGGCACCTAGGGCAGCCACAAATCCACCGGTGTCCAGATTAGTTACGGTACCCGACTGATTAAAGTCACCAGCAGGATTGTAAGGAAGCGGAGTTGCTGCACCTGGCAAACGAGCCACATAACCACCGATGTCAAGATTTGTAACCGTATTGCTGCCGTTAAAATCGCCCAAAGTCACAACAGTGTTCGTAGTAGGACCCGCTGATATGCAGGGGTTACCAACACCACAGAAGGGGGCGACACCTAGTGCCAAAAATTGTGCTTCCGAGGCAAACGGCCCGCCATTCGCGGGAAGAGAATCGTCGAGACCGAAGTTAGGACGCGGGCCGGGCAAAAAGTTGCCGGAGGCGATCAAGCGATCCCGAGTTGCAACAGCATTGACACCCACACCGGTGACCACGCTCGCAGGTACAGAAATATCCTGACCATAGACGAGTTCATGCGTTCCATTGCTCAAAGTATTGGTGTAAGGCCCACCACCTTGCTGGCCGATATCCGAGGCAAACACCACAGAACTGATATCAATGCCAGTAAGTAGAGCACGGATGCCCGAGATACCATTATCGCCTTGTGCACCCACACTTTCCACCTTGCGAGCAAAGAGCTGCCAAGTACCGCCGTTGGCCGGGTTAAGGCGCGTCGTGTTACGCAAATCCAAGGTTAGCTGAACAGTGTCAGCATTCACTTGAGGGACACCAATCAGCATCATCACTGTTGCTGCACAAATCAGTAGGCTTCGCTTCATGTTCTTTACTCCAGTTTCCCCGTCTCAATAGGTCGAAGATAAATCGTTGTTACTAGAATTCCTTGTTTGTTGGGGTTGCGTTCATTGTACGAAACTTATTGTACTGACGCTGAACGCGGCGTGCACGCGAAAAATCGAAAAAAATCAGATTCTGCCCCCGCGTGTGCTCACCGACTGTTTTTACCAGGGTTTCACTCGAAATCTTGGCCACACTGTCCCAGTTGATAAACCAGATTGACGTTTGTGGCTAACATTCCTCGTGAAATCAGCAAAAACACTCGGGTTGCTGACAAGACAAGAAACCCACATGGCAGACCGATCTGCCATTCCTCTCACACTTTACCAAGGAATTGCGAGCTTGCAACAGTTTTGGCGAGTGTAGGGGGGAGATTTTCTAAGAAAAAAATTCGGCGTGCGTGACAAATCGGCGTTTCTCATTGTGGCTCAACCACTTGCGGAAATCTTCATGAACTCCGCATTTTTTGAAAATGCGGCTTTTCGCTGTCCTTTTTCGGGACCGAAAGCGGCCTGACCCGAGATCGGAGTGGAATTTATTGAGCCACAGAGGGCACGGAGTTCACAGAGAGAGAAGCAACGGTCTTGTTTTCAGCTTCTCTGTGTCCTCTGTGAACTCTGTGGCGAAATGATTTCTGATGTTTTGAACTGCATTGGCCGAAGCCCGCCGCGCGGTTTATACTCGCGAGTTCGTTAAGAAGATAATGTCATCCTGAGAGAGCCTTGGCGACCGAAGGATCTTGCTTCCAGTATCTCCACGTATGGAAACCGTTTTAGCATAGAACCCAGATTCTTCGGGTCGCAGAGCTCCCCTCAGAATGACAGGCTCACTCCCCCCTCAGAATGACAATAGCCACACAACGAGTCGCTGCCGCACCATGTTAAAAGTCACTTTGCCGGATGGTAGTCGGCGTGAATACCCTAGTTCTGTTACACCGCGCGCGATTGCAGAAGAGCTTGGTCCTGGCTTGGCGAAAGCCGCCCTGGCCGCGGAAGTCGATGGCCGACAAGTCGATCTCGGCACTCCGCTGCCGAGCGCGGGCGAAGTGCGGTTGCGAATCTTGACGAAGCGCGATCCGGAGTCGCTCGCGATCTTGCGGCATTCGTGCGCGCATGTGATGGCGCAAGCGGTGATGCGACTGCACGAAGGAGTGCAGCTCGCGTTTGGCCCTTCCACGGGCAGCGGTTTTTACTATGATTTCCAGCTTAAAAATGCGCTTTCAGAGGAAGATTTTCCGGCCATCGAAGCCGAGATGGCGAAGATCATCAAGGAGAACCAAGCGTTTGAGAGGCTGGATGTGACTCGTGAGAAGGCCCTAGCGCTCTGCCAGGAATTGAAGCAAGGGTTCAAGGTCGAGCACATCGAAACAGGGCTGGCGGGCGAGACGGAACTGTCGTTTTATCGGCAGGGCGAATTCATCGACCTGTGCCGCGGCCGGCATATCCCCAGCACCGGCCACATTGGCAAGGCGTTCAAGTTGCTGAGCCTGGCCGGCGCGTATTGGAAAGGCGACGCTGCGCGCGAGCAGTTGCAACGTTTGTATGCGACCGCGTTTTTCGACCGCCAAGAGCTTGACGAACACTTGCGCTTGCTCGAAGAAGCCAAACGCCGCGATCATCGCGTACTCGGCAAGCAACTCGAATTGTTCACGGTGAGCCCGATTGTCGGTTCGGGGTTGATTCTGTGGTTGCCGAAGGGCGCGGTCATTCGGCAAACTTTGGAAGACTATCTGAAAAGCGAATTGCGGCGCCGTGGGTACGATGCCGTCTACACCCCCAACATCGGCAAGATCGAGCTATATCAGATTTCGGGTCACTTTCCCTACTACAGCGAGAGCCAGTTCCCGCCGATTGATTTGAGCGAACGCGAAGGCCAGAAGCCGGGCGAGGGGGAACGCTACCTCTTGAAGCCGATGAACTGCCCGCACCACATTATGATTTACAAGTCGAAGCCGCGCTCGTATCGGGATCTGCCGGTGCGGCTAGCGGAATTCGGCACAGTTTATCGGTACGAACAGTCAGGAGAACTCTCGGGCATGACCCGTGTGCGGGGATTTACTCAGGACGATGCCCATATTTTCTGCACCGAAGACCAGGTGGCCGGCGAAGTGCGGGGGTGCTTGGAAATGACTCTCGCGGTGCTGAAATCGCTGGGGATGGAGAATTACCGTGCGCGGCTCGGTTTCCGCGACCCCGATAGCGACAAGTACGTCGGCAGCAGCGAAGTCTGGGACCGCGCCGAGGCGGCGATTCAGCGCGTCGCCGAGGAGATGAATTTGCCCGGCCGGGAGCCGGAGCCTGGCGAAGCTGCTTTCTATGGGCCGAAAATCGACTTCGTTGTCACGGACTGCATCGGCCGGGAATGGCAATTGGGGACGGTGCAACTCGATTACAACCTGCCAAGCACCGAGCGTTTTGCGCTCGAATATGTGGGCGCGGATAACCAGCCCCATCGGCCGGTGATGATCCATCGGGCGCCGCTGGGTTCAATGGAGCGGTTCGTGGGGGTGTTGATCGAGCATTTTGCCGGGGCATTCCCGCTGTGGTTGGCTCCCGAGCAGGCCCGCGTTGTGACCGTCAGCGAGAAATCCGAGGCTTACGGGCGGGAAGTCGAGCAGCGTTTCCGCACTGCGGAATTTCGGGTAACCGGCGACTATCGCGGGCAAAAGTTGGGGGCGAAAATCCGCGAGGCCCAGTTGGAGTTGATTCCATACATGCTGGTCGTGGGCGAAAAAGACGCTCAAAACGGCACTGTCACCCTGCGCGATCGAATCGAGGGCGATCTAGGGGCCTTGCCGCTGGACGAAGCGCTCGCCAAATTGCGGCAGGAAGTCGAGGCCAAGACCGTCAGGCAAGTCGCCGAGGTGAGCGGAGCGGCCGTGGTGGACCGGGCCGTGAAGAATGAGTATTAAGTGGGACAGCCATCTTGGCTGTCTTTGCAGACCGGAGGCCTACACCACAAGGCAAGAGAGTTGACGACTCCCGAGCGCATGGCGGATACTGTGGCGTTGCAAAAAACTCGGCGGTTTTTTGTTTTTTTCTCACCCTTTAGGAGGCATTTAAGATCGAAAGCAAACAACAACGGATCAACGAACAGATCCGCACGTCGCCCTTGCGTGTGATTGGACTGGATGGCGCGCAGTTGGGTGTGATCACTCGCGACGAGGCG
>JBGTMM010000213.1:0-6098 GCA_041743635.1 Bythopirellula sp. | reverse complement strand
ACCTCGAGTCGAATATTCCAATCCGTCAGACCAAAGGCATTGGATTCTTCGATGTATGGCATCAACATCGTCACCCAACTGAACAGTGTCTTAGGATCGTCAGGTCTTCCTTCCCGAACTTCCGCGGGAGGCAATGATCCCCGAGCACTCGCATAATTATGAATCGCCAGCCCGATATTGTGCAGATTGTTGACGCACTGACTGCGGCGGGCAGCCTCGCGGGCGGCTTGAATGGCCGGCAACAACAGAGCGACCAACACACCGATGATCGCGATCACCACCAAAAGTTCAACGAGCGTGAACGCTCGGTGAGCTGGGTGAGGCTGAGCGGCTTGAGAATGGTATCGCATCACAGCGTCTCCTAAGAAAACGGTGCAGTGGGTTAGTGGCAGGTAATTTTGTTCCCTCTCACCGCCAACGTGCATTCTAGCCCCGATGCGACAGAAATGCCAAGCAGATTCCCGTCTCTCGTTTCGAAAAAGTGGTCGTTCGTCGACCGTTTGCCACACTGACAACAGGGTCGCTTGCGGGCACTACGCAGGAAAATTTCCGTGAAATCCAGGAGAATTCCGGGCGAACGCCGCGAGTTGTGGCTAAACTGCATGTTGGACCGGAGAGTGGCACGCAACGATTCTCGGCAAGAGGGCCTCCAAACAGGACTTTGCAAACAGGTTTCGCGAAGAGGGTTTGGCCGCTTAGATGCTGGCTCAGGCGTTGCACAGGACGAGACCCCCCTTTCTCACATCTTTGGAGATTGTCTAATGAAATTCACCAGATTCTTGATGGCCCTTGCATTGGCCGGTTTCGGTCAGTCGCTTTTATCCGCAACGATTCTCGAAGATTTTCGCTTTATCGATCCGAACGGCACGAGTCTCGCGGCCACGGCCAATTCGGCGAATCCGGGCAATCAACTGATTCCCGACACCGATCACAATGCGTCGATTCAAGTCTTGAACGGTGCCCTGAATATCATCAAAAACGACACGGCGACCGTCAACGAAGGATTGTCGATTGCCGACGTCTCCTCGGGCACGATTTGGGCCGTTGCGTCGTTCAGAAACTGGGCTTTTCCCGGCACGGCTGACGCTGCAAACCTCGAAGACATTCGTTTTGGCTTCATGGGCACCGAAGATACGACCCCGCCCCCCAGTTCGACAGTGCTCGCCGAGATGCTAATTCGTAGAAACGCCACCACCAGTGGGATGGAACTTATCGGGACGGCCCTAGGGGCCGCTGGTACGAACACGCCCGCGGTCGCCGTGAGCACCGTGCAGAACGATCCTTTCAAGGTGGCGATGCGGGTCGATCAAGACGCAAATGTATATGAAGTGTATTTCAAGAACGGCGCGGCACCTTATGTGAGCATCGGTACGGGAAACCTGGAGCCGAGTCGCGATGCTCTGGTATTCCGGTTCACGGTCAACAATTTTATCGGCGACGTGTCGGGGGAATTTGCCAACCTGGACCGGATGTTTATCACGGACAATTTCGCGTTGCCCGAACCGGGGAGCGCGTCTTTGCTATTGTTGTCAGGACTCGGACTTGCCGGACGCCGGCGAGTTTGATTCGGTCAACGTGACTGTTTTTTCCATGCGGGACCTCGCGCAAGCGCGCGAGGTCCCGCTCTGACTTAATGAGTTGTGCATGGAACTGCGTTTTCTTTTCACATTGTTAACCACGCTGAGCGTACTCGCACCGGCCGCTTCCCACGGCCAACAGCAAATCGAAGCCAAGAAGTTTGCCGTCGCCAGCGGCCATGCCTCGGCAACGGCCATTGGTCTGGAGATCCTGCGCAATGGTGGCAACGTCATCGACGCGGCCATTGCCACGTCGCTCGCCGTCGGCGTGGCGGAACCTTACGGTTCGGGGCTAGGTGGCAAAATCGTGTTGCTCTACCGCGAAGCCTCCACCGGCAAGGTTTATGCGATCGTCGGTCTTTGCACGTCCCCCGCGAATATGGATGCCGCGGCGTTTGCCGAACTGCCAACTCACAAGCGCGAGTTGGGTTACCTGGCCGTCGGCGTCCCGGGTTTGGTGGCCGGTTTGGATGAAGCCTATCAGCGCTGGGGTTCGAAACCGTGGGCCGAGCGTGTCGAACCGGCGGCCAATCTCGCGGAGTCGGGGATCGAGATCGATGAAACAATGCAGAGGCTGTACAAGTCGCACGTGGCCGATCTGCAAGAGGATGAGGAAGCGGCAGACCTCTATCTTTATCGCGACGAATTGCCCCCAGTGGGTGCCCGCTTGAAAAATGCCGATCTGGCGGCGACGCTCCGTGACTTGGCGGACCACGGGGCACGCTCGTTCTACGAAGGTTCCACAGCTAAACAGATTGTGAAGGCCGCACGGGCAGACGGCTCGGCGTTGACGTTCGAAGATTTCAGTCGTTACCAAGCCAAAGTCAACGAAGCCTTGTCGATTGATTATCGCGGCAGTCGGATTTATTCTTGCCCACCGCCACTCACCGGGGGAGCCACCGTGCTCGCCACGCTCAAAAGCTTTGAACAGATGCCCCAGTTGGACGCCTCGGCAACACCTGTTCAATATGCGAACCAAATGGGGCGTGTGTTGCTCTGCCTCTATCCGCAAATTCAAGCCGAGATTGGCGATGGCGAGCACTCACCCGAAGACGCAGCTCAACTGATTTCTTCGGGCGCGGCACGTCAACTTGCTCAAGAGGCCGCGAAAATCGACCCACTTCAACCGTACCCCAAAAAGGAAAAAGTTGCGAACTCGGCCGATGGGTTGCCAACGGCGAGCACGACTCATCTGGTTGTCGCGGACGCGGCGGGCAACATGGTCAGCCTCACGCAGTCTCTGAGTTTGCACTTTGGCGCGGCTGTGGTCGCCCCGGGCACGGGTTTTTTGCTCAATGACAGCCTCAGCAATTTTTCCATTCACGACACCAAGAACATCAATTACGCCGCGGCGGGGAAACGCGCGCGAAGCACCATCGCGCCGATTATCGTCACTCGTGCTGACAAGCCGCTACTGGCGTTGGGAGTTCCAGGGGGGCAACGAATCCCCACGACGACCATCCAATTGTTGTGGCAATTGCTCGATCAGAAAAAAAGCTTGCGCGACACATTTGCCGCTTCACGCTTCCATCTCATGCGCCCCGTCACATCCAAACAGCCCTTCAATCGCATCGAATTTGAAAACGATGCTCCCTCGTCCTGGGATAACGAATTCAAGTTGCTGGGTTGGCAGGTGAAGCGATATCCTCGTAACGGAACCTATTTCGGCGGCGGTAACGCGATTCAATATGCCGATTCAGGAGAACTCATTGGTGTCGCCGACCCACGCCGCACGAACTTCGTGGCCGGAGACTAACGCTCACCAACCGCAATCTCATGTTATTTGTCCCATTCCATCAACTGATCCGCTGCAGCCTGCTCGGGCTCGCGCTCCTGCTGGCGAGTCACCCTGCCTGGGGTGTGATCTTACTGGATGGCGATTTCGACTCCGGAAGTCTCGACGAAGACAATACGTCTGTATCGGGGAGCTTCGTGACGCTCGCCGGCCGCGATAACCACAATCCAGGAGACTGGAAGTGGCTTTACTTCACGGCCGACGGCGTAAATGGGCAACAAGTGACGTTTCAGATCGGCGACAACTTTGATACCGGTGGCGGGAGCCTTGTTGGGCACAAAATGGTCTACAGCTACGATCAAGAGAATTGGTCTTTCTTTGAGAATAACGTCCGCAATGCGGCTCTCGATACGTTCACTTTTTCAAAGACCGGCGCATTCACTCAAGACCGCGTTTATGTCGCCTACGGGCTTCCCTATCCACTAAGCCGGGTGACAGAACATACGAATAATCTTGTCTCCAGCCCCTGGGTGTCGCCCACGATGAGCGGCGATGCATCACTGGTGATCGGACAATCTCCTGGTGGCACTGATGACCTCGGTCGAGTGATTGCGCCCCAAGACATGTACGGCTACAAAATCACGGATTCCAACGGCGGTGCGATTGCCAAGAAGAAGGTTGTGTTATTTGGCGGAGTTCATGCCAACGAAACGCTCGGCAATTTTACGCTCGAGGGGCTTGTCGATTTTCTCGTCAGCGACGACGCCGAGGCTGCGATCTTGCGCAAATACGCCGAGTTCTATGTTTATCCGATGGCCAATCCCGATGGACGCTTTGCCGGCTACAATCGCAGCACGGTGCAGCGCGAAAATCTCGATCCCAACCGCTATTGGGTGCCGCCCAATTATAATGGTCTCGACGACATCGAGGTGGTTGGTGATGCGGTTCGTACCGACACCGTGAACAACATCGATTACCTGCTTGATTTTCACTCAACGGTGAACGGCAAGACGGGCCATTTTGGCTTCATCTTGCCCGAGTATCAGTCCGATCCCTTTTGGCAAAACGTTTTGCAGATCGAGCCGAGCATCGACACGAACGGTGCGCAACTGGTGGACGACACCGGCGCCAAGTTCGGACGCGATCATTTAAACGCCGAGTTTTCCGCGACGTTTGAGACGCAATTTCTTGCCGACGAAAATATTGATCGCTTCCTAACGTTGGGCAGAAACTTCGGCCTTGCCTTCCAAGAAACATTTTATGAGTTCGCCGATTTGAACTTCGATGGACAGCTTACCCCTTTGGACTGGATTGAATTTATCGCGGGCGCGGAAACCAATCTCCTCAACTTATCTCCGATCGACGCGTATGAAGCCGGCGACCTCAACGGCGATGGATTCAATAACATCGTCGATTTCGGCCTCTTCAAAACTCACTACATCGACATTAATGGGTTAGCCGCATTTCAAGCTTTGTTTGTCACAGTCCCGGAACCAAGTTCGGCAGCTATCCTGATGCTGAGCTTGGCCGTAATTTTCAATCGTCACGTTTGCCTCTATCGTTTCACATAATTAGTTAGTCGGAGATTCGCAAATGCTTACCAACAAATCATTAGTTCCAATTGGAATTGCTCTCGCGACAATGCTTTTACTCGGATCCGACGCTGCGCAGGCCGTGGACCAACACGCCTTCGAGTTCAACGAGGGATTTGGCTTTTTCTTATCGGAGACCTCTGACACAGGGACTCCTGGAGGCGGCGCGTGGGTGGAGTCGAATCAACTGACCGACTCCGAAACCGACGGCAGCGGCAATTTTCGGATTGCCAAATTTAGTGACGTGCAAGCGGACAACTATTTGCAAATCGACAACATCACTTCCGCCACCGTGGGGAGCCGCTACATTGTCGTGCGGATGTCGGGCTGGAACTTTGTCGACAGTGTCGTCGGCGAAGGCGAAGAGATTCGCTTCGATTTTCTCGACACCGACACCGGCAACAGCGGTAGCGCCGTGACGGCTCAAGTACGCGTGGATCGCAACACGGATAACGGCAACATCGAACTCCGCGGCACCGCCATCGGCGTCGGCTCGACCGACATTCTTACCCGGGCCACGCTCAACACCACGCAAACTGCTCCGTTCACCATGGTCTTGGAATTAAACAAGACTTCGAACACTTATGAAGTCTTTTACAAGGATGGCACCAACCCATCGCAAGCTCTGGGAGCCGCGCCCATCGCGGCCGTCCGCAATGGCAATAGCATTCGCTTCACGGTCAACAACAATTTCGGCAGCGATCTCACCGAGTTTTTCTCTATCGACCGTTTTGCCTTGAGCGACACCAACCCTCTGACCGACTTGTTGACACTCGATGTCAACCGCGTCTCGGGCTTGATGACATTGAAAAACACGACGGGATCGGCACTCAGCGGCCTGCGTTCGTATTCGCTAACCTCTCCCTCAGGCGCGCTAAATGCGGCCAACTGGAAGTCGGTCACGGACTTCTACGACCAAGCTCCTGGAAACGGCAGCGTCGATATTGACGGCGCTTGGTCGGAAACCTCCGCCACTTCCTTTGAGCTAAGTGAAGGAGTGATCGGCGGCAACGGTGGTAACCTGGCTATTAATCAGGAGGTCATCCTCAGCATGGGTAGCGGGCCCTGGCGACAGGGAATCTATGAAGACTTGGATCTGACGCTCAACTTCGACGGCGGCATCATCCGCAAGGCGAACGTCAACTTTGTTGGCAACCTCGGCAAGCGACTACCTGTTGGCGATCTCAACTTTGA
>JBGTMM010000212.1:0-3277 GCA_041743635.1 Bythopirellula sp. | reverse complement strand
GGCGATGTTCAAAGCACCCCAGCGGCTTTTGGTGGGGTGTGGCGGATCGCAAGTCTTGCCAGCCAGGCCGCTGCCCGTGATCTTTTCCATCATCGAACCGCTGCGGTCGACCACCAAGCAAATATCGCGGTCAAGCTGCGTGGAAGCGGCCACTTGCCTGGGCTCGAACGTGTTGACTCCCATCACGCGGCCGAGAAACAAATCGACCGGACCATCCAGCGATGTCGCCGTGCGATTGCCGGTCACGCGGACCGCGTTCAGCAAGGTTCCCCCCGCTGTGAAATTAAAGCGCGAGGTTGCCGTGGCTTGGCGACCAATGCCGAACTGGATTTCACTATCGCGCAATGCGAGTGGTGTTCCCGCCACCGTATTACGGCGTGCCGCTTGCTTGGCGGCAGCGAGGGCGTCAGGCACATTTTGCGAGAGTGATAGCGTCTTCGCCCCGGCACGCGACGCGGAATCGGTCGCGGTGCGCAGCTCGGTTCGCACCAATTGCATCCACGCCACGTCGAGCGCGAACGCCGCCATGATCACCACCAACGGCAGCGTGATCGCAATCAGCACCAACATCGCCCCTTGACGATGATCGGTATTACACGAGTGAGTGAATCTGGGAAATCCTGTGGCCATGGCAACCCTCGTTACGGATGAGGCGATTAAAATTCTTTCATCATCGTGGCCGCACCGGTGAGCGTGCGACCACGGTAAAATCTGATCGGGATCACAGAGTTGCCGGCCGCCGGGGCCGACACGCTCACGGTGAGATACTGGCCCGGTACAATCGCTGAGAGATTGACGGGACTGAGCGTAACTGTACCGCTGTTGACGCGCCTTTCGCTGAGCACATCTCCGGCAACACGCAGCACATCGGCATTCGTGGCGCTTTGAGCGAGCGCCGTGCGGGCTCCTTCGTAAGCCGCGATGCTCAGCGACTGCTTAAGAAACACCATCGTGCAGGCCTCAATCGTGGCGAGCAAAATTAAGACGATCACCGGCAAGCAGACGGCAAACTCCGCGGCCGCTACGCCGGCACGCCGTTGACGGCGGTTTCTGGATTTGAAAGAGACATTCATGGGCATTACAAATTTGGCTGAGGTCGGGGCACGAACCGCTTACTTGTTCACGACGACGATTTCGTCTTCCGTTTCTTCAACGGCGGGGGTCGGATGCGTCGCCAGTCGGTCGATCATCTTATTAAAGTCTTCCGCAAGACCTTGCCAGAAATCGAAATCGCGGAACTTCAGTTTGGGCGGCGCGCCACCGTCGGCAATTTTGCGAATCGTCTGCCGCAGTCGATAAATCGGCCCGGCAAAACGGTGGCTGAATTTGACCGTGTCGAGCACGAACATCGGCAGCATAAACACCATCACCACCAGAAACGGTCCTTGCGTCCACCACAACTCTTCAACATGGACACGCCACGGCACAAGCGGATTGCTCAACACCTGCAGCACGAAGGTCACGAGCGACGCCGTGGCAAAGAATCCCAACCAGTGCAGGATCAGCCGACGCACCAGAGCACCTTGCACCTGCTGGTCGACAAATGTTTTTTTGCGTTCGGGGACAGTCATAAAATCACCTCGCGAAAACAACTGGTATGCACAATGCCTACCGCAAACTTAGGTTACGGTTGCGGGCAATCGCAATTGACGGCGCGAGTTCGAATTAATGCCCTAGGCGGAGAGCGCCCTACTCGGCACAATCGTCACGTTCGCTCCAAGTAGCGCCGCTGCTTGCAGTGTAACGACACAGAAAGTCACTCACCCTCACCCGCCAGATAATCCCCCACGGCCGTATGCATGGCAAGAACCTGCTGCTTCACCTCGGCGAATGGTTCCCGACGTTCCAGCATTCCCACCAACTCGTTCCAGAGTTCCGCTGGCAAGCCGGAGTCTTCCGCTGCTTGCCGAATCTCGGCAATCAGCGCATCTAGTTGCTGGCTCTTGGGAGTGTAAACCAACAACAATGCATGGGACTTCGCAGCCAACTCGGCAAGGGCCGCATAGGCAGGGGAGAATTTGTCGCTCAATGGGTCGGAAAGTTGCTTCGTCCCCGACTCCAGCAAGAAGCCGATCATCGTTGCTTCCAGGTCCACCGCGTCACTCGTGGGAAATTCCGGCAGCTCGCCATTCACCAACTCCGCCGCAAGATTCGCTTGATCCAACAAATCGCCGTAGCGATCCGCGCCTTGTCCCTTGGCATAGATCGCGGCGGCTAGGCTCCAGCGGCTACTCATCCGCCAAGCGGCGAGCGCCGTTGGCGACGGTTGCATGATCTCGGTTTCCGTCTCTGGTGATACTGCGGGCAAAGAACCTTCGTCGATCTCAAAGATGTCAGCGGTTGGCTCTTCAACAGCGGGTTCGGGTTGCAACTCGACAAGTTCCTCGCTGACTTCCTCCTTCACTGGAGGAACGACTTCACCACCAAAAAGTTCATCGGTTGTTGGTTCGGCGGTCTCTTCCTCGGCGATGTTGTTCTCAAGCGGTGGCTCATCCGAAGCGAGTTCCGTTTCCGAAATCGTTTCATCCACAACGGCAGGCATCGCGGTCGGCTCGCTGGGAATATAATGCACCTCCTCCCAGCAACCTGCGCAAAGGAGCAGTGTCGTGCTCAAAATTATCAACCCGCCAAATTCAACAGCATTCATTTTCATAAAACAAACAACCCCCTAGCCGGAGGGCCACGCTCTCCGGGAGATTCCCAGAACAATGATAAGCCACACGCCACAAGCTTGCATGGCCACCTCAAACTGCGACGAAAATTGGCCCTCATCTGACCTGTTCAAACCCGCCCAGTCGCCGTAGTTTGTGCCAATGCAACGGTCATCGAACAATCTCGCGGAAACGCTCCAGCGGCTCGCCCTGCCGGCTTCGACGCTTCGCGTCGCTGTCGCGGGAAGCCTGCTCACTTTTCTCGCCTTCCCGCCCGTGGGCTGGTATTGGCTTGCGTGGGTCGCCCCAGTCCCCTGGTTACTTCTGATTCGTGCCGAAACCCTGCCCGGCCAGCGGCCTTACCGCTCATTGTGGCTGGCTGGGGTGATTTTCTGGCTGTTAGCAGTTCATTGGATTCGTTTGCCGCATCCGCTCAACTATTTGGCCTGGTTGACGCTCGCCACGTACTTGGGACTATATCTCCCGCTGTTCGTCGCGCTCTCGCGCGAGGGGGTCCACCGCTGGCGCATCCCGCTCGTGATTGTCGCGCCCGTGGTCTGGACCGGACTCGATTGGTTCCGCGGACACGTCATGACCGGCTTCCTGATGGCCTCGCTCGCCCACAC
>JBGTMM010000211.1:0-7592 GCA_041743635.1 Bythopirellula sp. | reverse complement strand
GATGGGGGCGGCACGGCGGTTCGCAAGCGGGGCCTCGCGGATTTTGCTCTGTGGAAAACTGCCAAGCCCGACGAACCCGCGTGGGAGAGCCCCTGGGGCAAGGGTCGCCCAGGTTGGCATATCGAGTGCTCGGCGATGAGCCGCAAGCTCTTGGGCGAAACCATCGACATCCACGGCGGCGGCTTGGACCTCGTGTTTCCGCACCACGAAAACGAAATCGCCCAAAGTGAATGCTGCCACGGCAAGCCAATGGTCACTTACTGGACGCATAATGGTCTGCTCCGCGCGTCAAGCGCCGCCGGCAAAGTCGGCGGCCGCACCGAACGCGAAGGCGAGCCTGCTTCAGCAGGCGGTGAGGAACAAGTCAGCGGCAAAATGAGCCGCTCCAAAGGAGCCGGCGGACTCGCCCAGCTCATCGAGCGCCAAGGGGGCGAGCGAATCCGCTTTTTCCTCTTACGGACCCACTACCGCAGCACGGTGCTCTTTAACGAAGGAGCCATCGAGGAAGCCGGCACGGGGCTGGAAACTTTTTATCGATTTTTCAAACGCTATGAGCGGATCACCGGCAACAGCATTTACGACTCTGAATTTCCGCGCACCAGAAAAGACGGTGAAATCGAAGCCTGCGCGAGTGAACTGCTGGCCGAAGTGGCCGCCCTCCGCAAGAAATTCATCACCGCGATGGACGACGACTTCAACACCGGCGGCGCGATCGGCGAGCTGTTTGAGTTGGTTCGCGCGCTCAACCGTTACTGCGATACGCACGAACTAGAAACACCGAGCAAACAATCGGGCAAGTTCGAACCCTTCGAGCGTGGTTGCGTCACGCTTCGAGAGCTTTCCGCGATTTTGGGTCTCTTTCTCTCTCCACTGCAGCCCTCGGCGCAAGCCGGGGGGCAAGACAGCGAATTACTATCGCAAGTCATGCAACTCGTGATCGACCTGCGCGCCGAGGCCCGCGCGAGCAAGAAATTCGCCACGGCCGATGCGATCCGCGATGGCATAGGCGCGCTGGGAATCACGCTCGAAGACCGCGCCGGCGGCACCGAGTGGAGCGGCGGAAGCGCCGACACGCTCGGTTGTCTCATGAAACTTTTGATCGAACTACGACAAATGGCTCGGGCCAATAAGGATTTTGCCACCTCCGACGCGATCCGCGACCGCCTCGCCGCGATTGGGGTCACGCTCGAAGATCGCTCAGGTGGCACGGAATGGAGCAAGAATTAAATGCGGAGTTCGGAATGCGGATTGCGGAATGAGAATTACAATCCGAACTCCGCAATCCGAAATCCGATATCGATTATGCGTATCCTCGGCGTTGATCCTGGACTTAACACCACGGGCTATGGCGTGCTGGAAATCACTAGCCGCAAACCGCATTTGGTCGAAGCGGGAGTGGTGCGCAGTAAACCAAGCGGCACAATGCCTGAACGGATTCGTGAAATCTACGATGGCATCTCGGAAGTGCTCGAAAGTTTGCAGCCCGAAGTGCTGGCCCTTGAGAAGCTGTATGCCCATTACGACCGCCCGACGACGGCGATTCTGATGGGGCACGCTCGCGGCGTGATCTGCCTGGCCGCGGGGGAAGCAGGCATCGAGGTCGTCGATTACGCGGCCACGCAGGTGAAAAAAACTCTTACCGGCAACGGCCGGGCACCCAAATCGCAGATGCAACTAGCGATCCAACGCGAGTTGCACCTCGCCACGCTGCCTGAACCGGCGGACGTGGCCGATGCGCTCGCGATTGCGTTTTGTCATTCTTGCACATGTGGGAAGTTAAGTTGTTAAGTTCCGTGCGACGCGTTGCGTCGCGGCTGCCTACTCACCTACGCACGCAGTTTCCATGATTACCAAAATTACAGGCCGACCGCTCGTCGTGTCGGGTGAGACTCTCACACTTGCCGTCGGGGCTTTTGAATACGAAGTCCTGATCCCCGAGTTCGCGCGGAGGCATCTCCAGGACAAAATCGGCAGCGAGATCAGCTTGCACACCATCGAGTACCTCGAAGGCAATCCCATGCAGGGCCGGATGACGCCGCGACTCATTGGATTTCTGAGCCATATCGAACGCGAATTCTTCGAGCTGATTTGCCAAGTCGACGGCGTGGGCGTGCGAAAAGCGCTGCGAGCCATGGTGCGGCCCGTGCAGGAGGTCGCGCAGATGATCGAAGATCAGGACGCCAAGGGTTTAAGCACGCTCCCGGGTGTTGGCCCGGCCACGGCGGATCGCATTATCGCGAAGCTGCGCCGCAAGGTGCCGAAGTTCGCGCTCCTGGTGGCGCGCGACTCACCACACTCGGCCGAGGTGGAACGCGACGTGGTCAGCGAGGCCTTTGAAGTGCTTCGCGCATTGGGTCACGGCGAGTCCGACGCGCGCAGACTTCTCGATGACGCGCTCACGCGCAAGAAAAAATTCAAAGACGTGGAAGAACTGTTGCACGCCGTGTACGAACAACGGCATTCGTAACAGAACCTAAACCGGAGTGCTGGTCGTTCCTTCGGAAGCCATTGGCTCGACGGTAGTTGGACCGGCCTTGCCGCTTCCTTTGCCGGTGAGATACGCGGCAAGCGCTGCTAAGGCCATCCACACGACTTCCGCTTCCTTGTAGTCATTCATGCTCGGTTGCGAAAGGCGTCCCTTGCCCCCGGGAGTCCGGCCTGCTTCTCGTTCGCGATCAGCATCCACGAGCGGTACTTCGGTCGGGTCCCCTCCAACAGCATCGTCCTCTTCTGTTTGAGCTGGCGCGTCCCCCGGCAGGTCCGCCTCGGCGGCCGGTCTCAAGGTGGCGACTTGACTCACGTTCTGCATCACCTTAGCGTAGACCATCCGTCCACCCACGATCGCCACCAAGGTCAAAGCCACCGCCAGCGCAGCGCGGCCGTAGCTTTGCGCCGCTCCCGCGGGAGCCGCAGCATTCACGCACAAGCCGGTGACGAGTCCGACCGCAATCGCCAGCCAACCGAATTCTTGTTTGGTGGCATATTCGAGAAAAAACCAAGCCGCCGCGCTCGCCGCCGCGCCGACCAATCCTCCCAACAGAACTCGCATGGTAATGCCCTTGCAAAAAGAGAGTGTATCCGCCTCGCTCTGACATTCTAATTCCGCGCTGCCGCCAGCGCCAAGTATTTCCACCGCCATAATCGCCCAACTCTCTTGAATTGTCCCAAAACATCGAAAATCTTCGGACTTGCCTCACCTAACGCTCCCCCAAGCGTCGACGCCTTGCTCCGGGCCATTAAAATGGAAATGCAACCGTTTTTTCTCGTCGCCAACTAACTTTCCTCGTCCCATCTGGCAGTTTGCCATGCTCAGCCGCCTCGAACAGTGGTTAGTCTTTCCCGCGCCGCGGTTGAAAGAGAGCGACTGGCAGATCGCTGATTTGCCGTTTGAAGATGTCTATTTTGATGCCGCCGATGGCACGAAGCTGCATGGTTGGTATGTGCCGCACCCCCAGCCCCGAGCCGTCGTGCTCTATTGCCACGGCAACAGCGAGTATGTTGCCCATCTAGCCAAACGGCTCAAAGTGCTGCACGATCGCATTCGTATTACGGTCTTCGCTTGGGACTACCGTGGCTACGGCCGCAGCGCCGGCAGGCCGCAAGAATTGAACCTCATCGCCGATGGCCGCGCCGCTCAACTGTGGCTCGCCGAGAAGATGGGCCTCGATCCCCGTGAGATCGTGCTCATGGGTCGCTCACTCGGCGGCGCGGTGGCGGTGGCCTTGGCGTCTGAGTTCAAAGTTCGTGGCTTGGTGCTCGACCGCACGTTCTCGGAACTCACCGATGCCGCGGCACACAACTATCCATGGTTCCCCGTGCGGCTCGTGATGAAAAATCGCTTCTCCTCGATGGAGCGCATTCAGCATTATCACGGGCCGCTGTTGCAGACTCACGGCACGCACGACACCATCGTGCCATTAGCGTTGGGAAAGAAACTGTTCGATGCCGCCCCCAGCAAGAACAAGAGATTTCTTACGGTCGAGGGGGGCGACCACAGCGGGCAGCTCCCGGAGTATTGCTACCACGCGCTGATCGAATTTCTTGATTCGCTCGAACCCGCCAGCAGCGGCGCGCACTAAGCAACGCCCAGGGAGTGCCATCCCTGGGCTTTTTACACGCTCACCATCGTTTCGGGCATTTCGCGCAAGAACAAGTAGACCATCACCGCGAAGCCGACAACGTCAGTCAGCAGTGTGTCGGCCGCCAGGCGAGCACCGGCAATCGCACTGATATAAATGAATGTTGCCGCGGTCAATAATGAAAGGCCGCACAAGAACGTGGCCGTCAGGCTGATTGTGTCGCGGCCCGAGGGGCGCAACGTGCGCAGTTCGCGAAAAAATTGGTACAGCACCAAGGCGAAGAAGATCGTCCCAAAGAGCGAATATTCTGCCAAGTCCGGTAACACGATGAATGCGTCGTACAGTCCGTGGGCAAACACCAACAGGCCGAATATGCCGAGTGCGTGCGGCCCCCAATTCCGCGGATGGCGAAACGCGCGATACACGGCGAGGCCAATCAAGCCGGTGGCCGCCATGTGAAACGGATTCGCCGTGAGAAAGCGGCCCAGGGTGTCGGTGCCGCGGCTCCCCGTGAAATAGCCAATGTTTTCCTCGATGGCAAAACCAACTCCCACGCAAGCAGAGGCGACAAGGGCCAGCAATTCGTCTCGTTTGCGCAGGAGTACCGGCATCAACGGCAAGAGACAAACGAGCTTCGCCAATTCTTCGCGCAGGCCCACCCCGAATATGAAAAATCGCAATCCAGGGACAAGCTCCAGACTCTCTCGCAGTTGCCAACGCTGTTCTTGATAAAGAATGAGGAAACCCGTGGGCCAGATGCTGAGCACCCCAAGTGCCAGCGCCACGAGAGTCGTCGGCACTCTCCAATCCCACGGCGAACGCACGCGCAACACTTGCCACAGAAATACAAGCCAACAAACACCGGCGAACACAGCTAGCGTGATTATTCCTGGGCGCGACAAATCAGAAAAGATTTCCCGGGGCACGTCCCACCAGACTTGCCACCACTGGCCCTTCACGGCGAGTGCTTCCAGCCGCTCCCAACCGTTGTGGTTGCCCGAATTGGCGAAATCATGCAGTGGCGCGGCGGCCCTGAGGTCAACAAGCCATCCCAACACGACGCCGACGCCGATGATGCCAACCACCATCCGCCACAGAAACGCGGGGTCTCGGGTTTTCGCCCGAAGATAATTTTGCCTATTCATGCGGCAATTATTGCAGATTGATCCTGGATCGCTAAGCCGCAAGCGGCGGCCGGAATTCACGGTTCCCCACTGCCGTGCCGATTTGATATATTGTCGGCTGTTAGCGTACAAGTGTTCAGATTGTTCATAACGAATCCGTGCGACGCGTTGCGTCGCGGCTATAAGTGCTCAGTAAAATGCCTCGCGAAACGATTCTTTCCGCCGCCGATGCCGTGACACCCGAAGTGGCCTTCCCCGCGGAACGGCAGACCCGGGAGGAAGATTTCGCGCTCCGTCCCCAACGGATGGAAGACATGGTCGGCCAGCGCGAAGTTTACGAACGGCTTCGCATCGCGGTCGACTCGGCGCTGATTCGCGGCGAACCGCTGGGCCACATCTTGCTCGACGGCCCACCGGGGCTCGGCAAAACGACTTTTGCGATGTGCATTCCGCGCGCCCTCAACGTGCCCTTTCAAATCGCCAGCGGTGCCGCGCTCACCGCTCCCAAGGATTTGCTGCCTTATCTCAGCAATGCCGAGGAAGGCTCGATCCTGTTCATCGACGAAATCCATCGCCTCCCCAAGGCGGTCGAAGAGTTCATGTACCCGGCGATGGAAGATTTTCGGGTGGACATCACGCTCGGCGAAGGAGTGTCGGCCCGCACGGTAAACATGTCGCTACGGCCGTTCACGATCATCGGGGCCACCACCCGCAGCGGCTTGCTCTCGGCGCCGCTACGCGATCGCTTTCAGGTCCGCGAACATTTGGAGTTCTACAGCCATGAAGAGCTCACGGAAATCGTCCGTCGCAACGCGGCGAAGCTGCGCATCGCCATCGCCGATGACGCTGCCAAGCAGATTGCTTCATGCAGTCGCGGCACGCCGCGCGTGGCGAACAACCGCCTCCGCTGGGTCCGCGATTACGCCACCAGCCGCGCCGATGGCAGGATCACAATCGAGGTCTCGCAAACCGCCCTCGCCATGCTCGGTGTCGATCAGTTGGGTCTTGACCCGCAAGACCGCAAATATCTGGAAACGATCATGCGCGTGTTCCACGGCGGGCCGGTCGGCGTCGAAGCAGTTGCTCACACCATGAATACCGCGACCGACACACTCACCGACGAAGTCGAACCGTTTTTATTGCGCGCCGAGCTTGTCGTGCGCACGCCGCGCGGGCGCAAGCTTACCGCCGCGGGCTATGCGCATCTCGGCGCGACGCCCCCCGACGAATCAACGCGCTATCGCCCAGAAGAGTCGCTGCCGCTCTTTGAATCAGACAGTGAATCGAATCTGTCATCCTGAGAGAGGCTTGCCGACCGAAGGATCTAGTTCAAAGCGTTGCACGAATTTTATCCGTGTAACGGTCGAACCCAGATTCTTCCAGTCGCAGAGCTTTTGTCAGAATGACATTTTTCTTCACCACTCACAAACTGTTCGTGTCGACCACTTGATCATCGGCAATCGTCGAGATTCGTTGCAAGGAGAGTACGTCGACCGATTGCTGAATCACTTGGACGTGGCCATCGAGAAACACAAAGTTGCTGATTCCAGGATGCTCGCTGCCGAACTGTTCCCACAGATTGCTCACTCCACAAGAGGTGCCCGTGGGTGCCGCGCCATGGGCCATGCCGCATCCGGTGCTGGCAAGCACGGCATGGGGATGGTCGCCCGCGAAAAAGGCGGTATCTCTTTGGTAGTAGTGCATCATGGCCTCGTCCACGCCGGACGTTGCCTGGCGGACTTCCTCCTCGGTGGGAATGTACTTTTCTCCCACGCCAATTGTCTGCGAGGTGCCATCCGTGACGTTGCGGATGCTGTTGCGTGAAAACGTGTAGAGTGCTCCACCCGTGATGCCGGCAGGCTCGCCAGCCAGATTGTCTTTACCAAAATCGTTATCCAGTCCCGTACTGCCGGCATAGTCGCCACCAGCCGCCACATTTCGATTTTCTTCCGGCGGAGCTTGGTCATTGTTATCAAAATTGCGATCCGCCGCGGGCTCGCGCCGGCTGGGGCAGAAAAACGTGCTCACGGGTGATCGCATCGCCAAGGCATTTTGCGGATCGGTTGACGGCAAAGCTTTCACCAAGGCCTGATAAAGCCCGGTTTGCTCGACGTAAGGCAGCAGTTCGAAAGCCCAGGAGACGCCAAAAGTATTCACCCCAGAATTGGCTGCCGTGGGGCGGCCCGTGCGACCCGCCGGAAACAGCTTCCTCGAGTCATGCCGCGATTGCAGAGCGAGGCCGATTTGCTTGAGATTGTTCGAGCATTGATTGCGCCGCGCCGATTCGCGGGCCGCTTGAATCGCCGGCAACAACAGGGCGACGAGCATTCCGATAATGGCGATCACAACCAAGAGTTCAACCAACGTAAAACCACGTGTCATCTTGACG
>JBGTMM010000210.1:0-3256 GCA_041743635.1 Bythopirellula sp. | reverse complement strand
CACCCTCAGATATTTGGGTAGTTAATCGGCGACGCCGCTTACGGTTGACCCACCAAGCCACAGCCTTTCGAGCATGAACTGTGCGCAATTTTGGCAGCACTGGAAACCGCGCGCAACTAGCAACGATATCGAAAATCAGGCCATGACCCTGGAAATTTCCCCAACTGCCACGGGATACCGGCTGAACTGTGAAGTCCACTTGCCGGCATCCCGTGAAAAAGTTTTTCAGTTTTTCTCCGACGCCACGCAACTCGAGCGTCTCACGCCCGCTTGGTTGAATTTCAGGATGCAGACCCCGACTCCGCTCGATATGCAAGAGGGAACATTGATTGAATACAAGCTGCGCGTCCATGGGATTCCACTGCGTTGGCAGTCGCGGATTAGCTGTTGGGAACCGCCGTTTCGCTTTGTCGACGAACAACTCCGAGGGCCCTATCGGCATTGGCATCACCTGCACACATTCGAGGACGATGGCCAGGGGACAAATTGTCGCGATGAAGTGGACTACTCATTTTTCGGCGGTCGGCTCGTCCACGAGCTGTTTGTGAAGCGTGACTTGGAAAAAATCTTCGCGTATCGTACGCAGATGCTACAACAAATCTTTGCTTTATCTCCGGCGATGACTGACATTGCTTCGCATTAAGAGAGCTAAAACAGATCGCGTTGCTCGTGCGGGCCGTATTTTTCAATGTACTCGTTGACCTTCACCTTGCGAGCCGTGTTTTCGCTGGTCATATAGCGAATCTTGCCATAGATGGGCCGCTCGGGGCCCCAAGGGCGATCATACCGACCCAGCACCCAGAACATGCCGGAGTAGCTGTTAGGGTTGCGGCCATCGAGGGCGTATTTGTTGTTGAGCTCGATCATCACGGCGAGCGCGTCATGTGGAGAGGGAGACCATTCCAGAATTTTTTTCCCCCAGAGCATCCGTAGATAGTTGTGCATGCGGCCTTCCCGGACCAATTGCTGTTGGGCCGCGTTCCAGAGTGGATCATACGTGCGGCCGTGGGCGAATTCCTCCAGAGAATAAATGTGTTGGCGCGGATCATTGGCATGTTCGGCAAGCGTCGATTGGGCCCAATCGGGGAGCGATGAATAACGAGCGTAATCGCTTCGCTGCGAACACATGTTGTAGCCCAGTTCGCGCCAAGTGATGAGCTCATCGAGAAACGATTCGGCAGCATCATCCACGCCCCACCAACCGCTGGAACTTCCAGTCGCCTTCGTTGCCAACTTATCGGGCGTCCATTTTTCACGCGCCATCGTGACGGCAAAAATTTCGTGGGCAGAAATATGTCCGAAGTGCAAAAAGGGCGACAGCCCGCTGGCGACTTCCTGCTGGGGCTGGTTACGCGCGTCGGCGTAGCTGCGCAAACGGTCGTTGAGAAAAAGTTTCATCTGCCGGTGCGCAGCTAGCGCGCCGCCGTCCAAGAGCGATCCCCGCACGGAGTGGTCGATTGTGAATTCAGTAAGATTTTCCGCGAGAGTCTTCAGTCGCTGCACGTCCTCAGCCGGCCAACGCTTGGTAATTTCTGAAGGCAACTCGGCAAGTCGTGGCAGATTGGCGTTAAATAGCGGCTGTTCCTCGGGGAATTCCGCAAGATGGGGCGTGAGCGTCTTTTGCAGGAAGCGACGAAAATCAAAGGCCCGGCTGAAGATGCGGTCGGCCGCACGCATTGGCAACAGGCCGTTCGAGTCAATCAATTCAAAACGCACGGGAACCTGCCGCGCTGCTGCGGCGATCATTCTGGGCAGAAAAAAACAGGGAAAATCGTCGCTCACCACTACGCAGGCCCGGGCAGCCAAGGCGGCGAGCAAGCCGTCGCCAGTGCCAGGTTGGCGTTCCAGATAGGGAAAGTAAGTGACGGGCGATTCGCTGATGGCCTTGCCGTTGTCGGCCATCCCTTGGATTACAAAGCGGTGGAGGCGGTCGCTCGCCCACTTATAATCACACCGCAAGGCTTCCAGCACCACAAGCGGTTTTTTGAGTTCCAGGGCCCAATCCACGGCCCGCTGCAGACTGAAGTTCCACTGGGTACGCCGGTTGGCGATCACCCAATACAGCACAAATTCACCGTCGCAACGAACTTGTGCCTCATGGGCTTGGCGAATACGCAGCCCGGGGACGTCACTCTTTACTTTGGTTGCAGCCACGATATTCGCTACGATGGTGAAGTGAAAATGAATTTCCCCTTCTACCGCATTGTGGCACAATCATTAACCGGCCTGGCCGCTTCAGGGAGCGGTCCAGGACGGCATACCGCTATTTCCGTGCATTATCAATAATCGTCCGCGCTTCACGGGCGTTTTGCTCGATCCCCTGCCAATCCTTGGCCGCGATCATCTCCCGCGAAGCAAGCCACGAACTACCCACCGCGGCCACCAGCGGATCGGCGATATATTCGGCCATGTTTTTTAGACCGACACCACCCAAGGCCACATATTTCACGCCGAGATGGTGATAGGGCGGCGAGATCGCCCGCAGATAACCGAGGCCACCAAGTGCCTCCGCGGGGAAAAATTTCAATCTTCGGCAACCATAGCTCAGCGCCATTTCCACTTCGCTCGGGGTCGCGATTCCCGGCGCGAAGGGCAAATCAGCTTTCAAGGCTGCTTCGATCACACGCGGATTCACGCCGGGCGACACGCCAAACAGGGCTCCTGCGGCAACCACTTCATCGACTTGCTCCGGTGTGAGAATCGTGCCGCTCCCTACAAGCATCTCTGGGACCGAATTGCGAATCGCTTTGAGGGCGTCGATGGCGGCATCTGTTCGCAATGTGAGCTCCATCGCATTCACGCCCCCCGCCAACAATGCCTGGGCCAACGCCACTGCGTCCGCCGCGTTATCAATAATTAACACGGCGAGCACGCCCGTGGCTTCCAATTTCTCAAAGATGGGGGGGATGCTCACGAAATTCATGCTCCTCAAAAAGAGTGGTTAAACCGCCAAGCCCAGATATTCCTTCGCATTATTAAAACAGATGTTCCGGATCATCGGCCCCAACATCGCATCCTCATCGGGGATCGCGCCGTTCTCAACGTCGGTGCCCAACAAATCGCACAAGCAGCGGCGGAAATATTCGTGCCGGGGATACGATAAAAACGACCGCGAGTCGGTGATCATCCCGATAAACCGCGCGAGCAACCCTTGATTCGACAGTGCGTTCATTTGCCACTGCATTCCTTCCCACTGATCCAAAAACCACCAACCGGCCCCCATTTGAATCTTCCCGGCGATTTTGCCGTCCTGGAA
>JBGTMM010000209.1:0-2904 GCA_041743635.1 Bythopirellula sp. | reverse complement strand
CGATCCGTCCGGGCCGGGTTGCCGGATACGAAGACCAGCTCGCCATCCGCCGGGCCGTTTTCCGACCACTTCAAGAAATGTTCGATCTTCGCCGGCTGACCATCTTCATAAACTCGAAAGATCGTCGCGTCGAGGCAATATCGCGGGTACTCAAAATTATCCATGTCGCCTCCGAAAAACGCGGCGGTGGCTTCGGGAGCCCATACCAGCCGCACATCGGTGTATTTTTTGTAGCGATAAAGGTGATACTTGGCCCCGCCGAAAAGTGTGATCACATCGCTCCGCAAGCCGGTTTCGTCGAGCGATTTTTGCTCGATCTTGGCCATCGCCGCCTGACGGGCCTTGTTCGCCACGGTGGGCTCCATGTCCGGTTGAACCGCCGTGTTCACTTCGCTGGTAACGTCCTTTATCGACACGAGTTGATTGAGTTCCAAATCGGGGGCCTTCAGCTCCTCTTCGCGGAGTTTGGCGAGGAAGCCGTGTTGATAATGATTCGACTCGGGGGTAGAAAGCTTGTGCAGGGTGTCGGCCGCGACGTGGTGATTGGTGATCACCAAACCATCGCTTGAAACAAACGACGCGGACCCGCCAGAGCTGAACCGCACGCTGGAGAGCATGACATGCTCGGCCCATGCTTCCGTGAATTTAAAGCCGTACTTTTCTTGGAGTGTCTCGCGGGGGAGATCATTAAAGAGCCACATCCCTTCGTCGGCTCGGCTGGCTGAAACAGTCATGGCTAAACTCGCGGTAAGCAACGCGTGGCGGAAGATACGCATCGAGATTCCCTCCCTGGTGCTAGTTATCAAAAACAACCTACGGCACAAAAAAAAGCCGTCCTTCGTAGAGCGAATGGTAGCAGATTGCCCTCGTTTGGCGAACGGGAGGCGTGGGCTGGCCGCGGCGAGACGCACCCAGCGACTCACACGCCTGCTGAAGCAGGCTCGCCAGACGGGGCATAAAACACAGGCGCGGACGAATGACTCGCCCGCGCCTGCTAGCCCCCCTGGGTGTGTCGTTCGTGACGGAGCTTCTTGCTCGAACGCCACTTGCAAAGCGTGATTGGGACCTACACAGTATCGACCAACCGAGTGTGCCGCTTTCGCAAAGTTTATCGATTACCTAAGTTTTGCGCTGTGAACATTCTTTATACTCCAGGGCCAGCTAGCATCACAGCCTCGGTTGCTAGCCTCGCGGCAGCAGTTCTTGCGGAGGATATTTTAGGCCATTTCGGTTCACAAACTTTGCCGATTACGCCGATTTTGAGGTTAAGCGGAGTCGGCGTGCGCCGGCATGTTTCCGCCGTACTTGTTTGCTGCCCGAGCGAAAGGGAGTTCGCCGTGTCTCGTGTCACTTCAATCTCGGAATGGCTGTTACGCCAATCGCTCATCTGGGGCGGCCTGGCGTGTCTCGCGTTCTATGCGTTTTACGTGGAAGGGAGCGCGGAAACAACAATTACCTATCGCTACTTCGCCGCGCATTGGATCAACTACAGCACGGCGATCATCTTCTTCGTGGGCCTGGCGGCGCTGGTGATTAAGATGCTGGGCGTGCTCGTGCAGTTTGCCACGCTCGAGAGTGTGCGGCTGCCCAATGCCGGCATTAATGGCCAAACGGTCAAAGATGTTCCCGATTTGCTCGCGCGGCTTGAAGCGATTTCGGCTTCGCTACAGAATACCTACATTGTCGAGCGCTTGCGCAACGCCCTGCAATACGTTCAGCGCAAGGGGACGGCCGACACAATTGAATCGCACCTCCATTATTTGGAAGATGCCGACGTGGGCCGGTCGCAACAAAGCTACGCGCTGGTGCGAATTATCTTTTCGACGATTCCCATCTTAGGATTCTTGGGGACGGTGATTGGCATCACAATGGCCATCGCGGAGCTGGACCTTTCTGCGGCGGGGATGGACAAATCATTGCCCGCGGTAATCGGGGGCCTCAGTGTAGCCTTCGACACGACGGCTCAATCGCTGATGCTTTCGACGATTCTCTTGTTTATAAAATTCTGTGTGGAAAAGGTCGAACACCGTTTGCTGAGTGCCGTCGATGCAAGTGCTGCCGAGCAATTGGTCGGCCGATTCCAGCAGTTCGGCACGGAGAACGACCCGCATTTGGCGTCGATTCGCCGCATGTCCGAACAAATGCTGGCCGTGGTGCAAACAAGCACGGAAAAGCAGGCCGAATTGTTGAAATCGTCGCTCGATCAAACAGGCAGGCGCTGGACGGAAATGTTCGACCAAACGGCGACGACACTCAACCGCGTGATGGCCGGTGCCGCGGCATCGCTGGAAGAATCGTTCGCCGCCGCGGCCACGACGCTCGATGAAGCCTTGTCGGGGTCAGTCGTCGAGGGACTCACGCGCCATGCCAAGGCGCTCAACAGCGGCGTCGAGCATCATGCGAAAGTTCTCGAAGACACCCTGATTCGCCACGCTACGTTCTTGAACGAAGGGCTGGAATATCATGCCGAAGCGCTGACCAAAGCCGAAGCGGAGATGGCTCAAGAAAATCGTCGCCACTTAGCCGACGTGGAAGCCGCGGTCGGTGAGGCGATGATCGTCGCTTCGAACCGTCAGGAAAAATTGGTCGCCAAGAGCGAACAACTCCTGCGTGAGATGCAGACGGCACTCGTGGACTCGGCGAGCGCATCGCTCGCACAACAGGAGCAACTTATTCGCCAAGGCGACGTGTTGTTGCGCGTGATCGAGGCCACGAACCAGATTAAACAGCTTGAAGACACTCTCAACGGAAATTTGCAGGCACTGTCTAGCACGCACAACTTTGAACAAACGGTGGCCGGTTTGTCGGCCGTCTTGCAGCTACTTGGTGCGCATTTGGGCAAAACACTCGTCTCGGCCGACACCATCGATTTGTTCTCCAGCACTCGCCAGCAAACTAAGGCAG
>JBGTMM010000208.1:0-3843 GCA_041743635.1 Bythopirellula sp. | reverse complement strand
GCCGCTCGAGCTCGGCTCAATGTGGAACGCGCTCCGCCAGCCTGGGCCGTCGTTGCTGGCCACATTCATCAGCTTTGTCCTCGTGCCGCTCTTGGCTTGGCCGATCAGTTTGATGTTTCAACCCGATTTGGCGGCGGGGATTATCATCGCCTCGGCCGTCCCTTGTTCGCTGGCGTCGGTGACGGTTTGGACTCGCATGGCCGGCGGCAACGAAGCGGTCAGCATGTTGGTCACGGTCATTACGAACTTGGCTTGCTTCCTTGTGACCCCGGCGTGGGTGTGGCTGTTGGTAGGCCGCGAAACCGCGACGGAACCATTCGCGGTCATGGCGCTCAACTTATTTCTGGTCGTGGTGGTGCCGATCGTGGTTGCGCAACTGCTGCGATTAATCCCCGGAGTGGTGGCCTGGGCCACGGTGGAGAAAAAGCGATTGAGCGTCATCGCTCAATTGGGCGTGCTGGCCATTGTGTTCATGGGGGCCGTCTTCTCGGGGATTCAATTGCAAGAACTTAAAGAAAACTTGGTCTCGGTAGCCTGGCAGATCTTGATGATGATGTGGTGCGCCGCGGCGCTACACTTGGTGGTGTGGATCATCGGCTTCGTTGCGGCAAAGAAATTGGGCATGAACCCCCAAGATCAAATCGCGGTTGCCTTCGGCGGGAGTCAAAAGACGCTGATGGTGGGCTTGGCCATCGCCCTCTCGATAGGAGGGCTGGCGATTTTGCCGATGTTGGCCTACCACGTCGAACAGTTGTTGATCGACACAGTGCTGGCGGGTCGGCTGCGTTTCAGGGCGACTGCGGTTCCAGTCGTAACCATGGTCGATTGACGAGTTCTTGGCACATTGTTAGATGGCATGAGTTTTCGGATGTTCAGGTCCGAAGATTTGTTAGGCCTGAAACGATTGCGGTTTGGATAGGACCGCAGTCGGTCTATTTTACAAATCATCACCAATTGATGACCATCGCACTACCAACCCCAGAAATTCCTACCAGACTCGGCGAACGCCGTAGGCGTCGAACTTCACGTCGTTGCTGAGAACTTCCAACCCTTCGACAAGGCACATGGATGCAATCAGTCGATCAAACGGGTCGCCGTGCTGTGCGGGCAACACCTCAATTGCCAGCAGATACGCGAGGTCGATGCCCGCCAGAGTAAGGCTCTCGTTATCGACCAACCGATCAAGCAACGGCCCGAGCGGCTCTGGCAATGTCAGCTTGCCAATGCCGAGCTTGATTGACATCTCCCACACGCTCGCGTAGCTCAACAGCTTTTCGGTGCCGGAGTCAGCGAAGATTTCTCGCGCCTTCGCCGATAGCGCCGGGTTGTTCATCGTCGCATAAATGAACGCCTGCGTATCGAGAAGAATGCGGCTCAACGATACTCCTTAAACTCGTCTAATGGCTCATTGAAGTCGTCGCTGATCCAGACCTGGCCTTCGAGAATCCCCAGCAAACTCGGCCGTGGTTTCGTCGCCTCCGCTAGCACAGGTGCATTACGTTCGATTGTCACCCGCAGTTTTTCACCCTGCACGAGGGCCAAGGGTTCGTCGGGTACTATGACGGTACCATCGAAATGGGCGTTGACAACTGGCAGTGCCGACATAGTTCAACTCGGTTCTTCCGGCGCCGCATAGCAGGGGCGCGCAAGATGGTTATCATACTCCCAATATACACCATTCAATGGACGCCTGCAAACCAAAGTTTGTTCGCAGACAGATTATTTCGTATCCAGTCGTGACCTCGCCCGATTGACTAGCTCTTGCACGCGGTGGTGAGCGATTTGCATCACTTCGGGCGTAGTGGAGTCTCCAAACTCAATCGGTTCGCCGAATTCCACTGCGACGCTCATCGATGCCAAGCTGGCCATCCGTTTGGCGTGATCGAGAAAATCTTCGTGGAAGAAATACGCGGCTTCGTCACTGTAGGCGATGCCGATGGTCACCAACTGCGCATTCGCTCGGCGCGCGGCATTGAAAGCGCCCGAGTGAAACTTGCGGACTTCGTCGCCCGCAAAAGAAGTTCCCTCGGGAAACATGACGACCCCCTCGCCGTTTTCCACGGCGTGGGCCACTTCTTTCAGCACGGCCGCGCCGCTGCGGCGGGACGCGCGATCGACGAAGAGCGTTCCAATACGACGAGCGCCCCGACCGATAATCGGCCAATTCGCCAAGTCATGACGGCTGATGCAGTGGGCTTCAATCAAGGATAGCAGCAGGGGAATATCGAGCCCCGAGCGATGATTGGCAATGAAGATGCGGCCCCGTCCCGTGGAGTCGCGCCCAGGAATCAGTTCGCCGTTGTCATAGAGGGCCCCATGCGGCAGCACTTCGATGCGAAAGATCCAGAGATTAATCCTTGCCCAGCGCGGCACCCAACTATTGATTACGCGAGATCGATTTTGTTTGCCTGCCAAAAACAACGCCACCTCGAAGCAGATCCAACAGACGAACGTGTTGAGCAGCACGGCAAAGGTGCGCCAATAGAATCGCAAAGTGGTAGCCAATGTTGCCGGTCTCGTGGGTAGGAGGGAGCCGCGAGTATAGCAACCTTACTTCACGCGCCACAGGGTCCGCAGGCTGTGTAAGAGCATCAGCGCCATTCCCAGGCTAAAGACCGCAAAATTGATTGAAGCGGCCATCGAGACATTGTATTCAGCTCGTTGGACCCAAGTCGCTACGCCGACGGTCACGGCCCCAGTGAGCACCATCCAGCCACCGGTGACACGATTGACGAGGAACCACGTGTCAGAATCGGCCAGGGTGCGTCCGGTGCGAAAACCGTAGAACCGATTGGGCGGAACCTTGCGAAAATAGAGGGGCAGTCCCAACAGGATGACCATCCCACTCGATAGCATGTAGACCAGCAAGATCGCGGATTCGGGGGCAATGAGGGGCATCAGCACAAGGTTAGCCAGAACCCTGGCATTCCGCAAACGCCGCCGGCGGCTCAGCGGTTCCATCTGGTTCACAATCCGCCGCTTCACGGGCCTTGTTTTCAGGTGGTCAGACGGGTATATTTTGGGATTCCCATAAGGTTTTAATCGATCACAGTCTTTGGCCGGGGCTGGCAGGAGCGACCAACATGCAAGCAGACATTCACCCTAAATATTACGAAACCAAAGTCACCTGCGGCTGTGGCAATACGTTTGTCACTGGCAGCATTCGCAAGGAGTTGAAGGTCGATATCTGCAACGCTTGCCATCCCTTTTACACGGGCAAGCTGAAGTTCGTCGACACTGCCGGCCGCATCGAGAAGTTCAAGAACAAGTTCGCCGCGGCGGGTTATGCCAGCCTGGGCAAAGGGAAGGCTAAGGCCGACAAGAAGTAGCTGGGCTCGTGTGGATCTGTAGACGCGATCGCGTCGATTCCTCACCCTTGGCCCCTAATTTCTGACCCCTTCCATGCGCGACCTCTGAGAAGAAAAGCTCGCTCGTTTTACCGAGCTCGAGCTGCAGCTCATGAATCCCGAGGTCCAAGCGAGCTCCACGCGCATGGCTGCGACGGCGCGGGAGCATGGTTCGCTCGCGAAGCTGGTCAACAAGTATCGCCGCTTCAAAGAGTTGAATGCCGAAATTACCGACGCCCGCGAGATGGTCGCCGGCGACGATTATGAAATGCGCGAAATGGCCGAAGCGGAATTGCCCACGCTTGTCGAGGAGCGCGAAGCGCTGTGGGACGAATTGTTGTTGCTCACCCTTGGCGGCGCGGACGCGAATCGTACGCGGTGCGTGATGGAAATTCGTGCCGGCACCGGCGGCGACGAAGCGGCCCTGTTCGCTCGTGACCTGTACGAAATGTACAAGTATCACGCCGAGTCGAAGGGCTGGCGCGTGGAAGTTCTT
>JBGTMM010000207.1:0-5315 GCA_041743635.1 Bythopirellula sp. | reverse complement strand
GCGACCGCGCAAGAGCTTACCGAGAAATACGGCCAAGGGATCGGCGTGGCGGGCACGGGAATCTCTGGCTGTGGACCCGCGATTGGCTTGGGAGTCGATATCACCAGCCGCCAGTCCATTGGCGAGCTCTTGCGGCAAACAATTTTGGCTTACGGCGGCATCGACAATTTGGTGGTGACCGCCGGAGTGTTTATACCACCGAGCCGTGATGGCCGCGTTTCTGATGATGCCTGGAAGCTTACTTTTGAAGTGAATGTCCGCGGCAGTTACAATGTGGCTGATGAGGCATACAAAGTTTTTGTTGAGCAAGGCTTGCCGGGCTCGATTGTGCTGACAACGAGCGTCAATGGGATGGTCGCCAAAAAGGGTTCGCTGGCCTACGATACGTCCAAAGCCGCGGCAAATCACTTGGTCCGCGAGTTGGCCATCGAATTGGCCCCATTGGTGCGGGTCAACGCCATTGCCCCGGCGACGGTGGTCGAGGGATCGACGATGTTCCCCCGCGATCGTGTGCTCGCGTCGCTGACGAAGTACAACATCGCTTTCGCGGAAGACGAATCCGAGGACTACTTGCGGAGCAAGTTGGCTCACTTTTATGCCCAGCGCACTTTGACCAAGCAGCCAATTACTCCGGCCGACCAGGCTGAAGCGGCTTATTTTCTCCTCTCCAGCAAATCGAGCAAAACCACTGGACAGATTATTTGCGTCGATGGTGGCTTGCACGAGGCGTTTCAACGCTAGAATTGAGCGGCATGAAGTCCATCGCCCACTTATCGATTGACCTTGGCGCGAGCTCCGGCCGCGCGATGGTTGGCGTTCTAACAGGTGAGCCACGACGGTTGCAGTTGACGGAAATTCATCGCTTCGAGCATTTTTCCTGCCCGACTCCAGCCGGACCTGTCTGGGATCTCACCGGAATTTGGCAGAACATTCTTACGGGACTGAGAGCCGCAGCCGTTTGGTGCGATGCCAATCATGCGGAACTGCGGAGCGTGGGGGTCGACACTTGGGGCGTCGATTGGGCGCTCGTGGGAAAGTCGGGCGAGTTGCTCGCTCTACCCCATTGCTACCGCGATCCGCAAAACGAGGCCGCTTGTGAACGTGTCTTGGAGCGACTCGGCGGATTTGACAAGTTGTACGCCCGCACCGGCATTCAACTGTTGTCGTTCAACACGTTGTTTCAGGTCGCCGCGCGACATGATGGCGAACCGCGCTTGTTCGACGCGGCTGAGCGATTGTTGTTCCTCCCGGACTTATTGCATTACTGGCTGTCGGGGGAACTCAGCACCGAACGGACCATCGCTTCCACGAGCAGCATGCTGGACGTTCACACCGGCGACTGGGACCTCGTTTTGATGAACAAACTCGGTCTACCTACACACATCTTGGGGCCAATTGTCGAGCCGGGAACCAACATCGGCACCGTTCGCGCGGAACTCGCCGCCGCCACCGGTGTTCCCAAAACGCTTCGCGTGGTCTTGCCCCCTTCGCATGATACGGCATCGGCGGTCGCGGCCGTGCCGGTGGTCGGCGACCGCTCGTGGGCTTACCTTTCCAGTGGTACTTGGTCGCTACTGGGAGCGGAAATCGCGGAGCCGATTGTGACGGACGCCGCACGCCAAATCCCCTTTACCAACGAACGCGGTTTGGGTGGCACGGTGCGATTTCTCAAGAACATCGCTGGCTTGTGGCTGCTGCAAGAGCTTCGCCGTGAATGGGAAATACAGGGCGAGCACCGCGATTACGCCGAGTTAATCCGCGAGGCAGAGCAAGCTGAGCCGCAACGCACATTGATTAATCCCAATCACACCGAGTTTGCAAGCCCCGGCAACATGGCGGAAAAAATTCGCCAGAATGCGCGCGATGCGGGCCAACCGGTTCCCGAGACCGCCGGCCAGCTTATCCGTTGCTGCTTGGAAAGCTTGGCACACTGCTATCGAAAAACGCTCGATCAACTCGAAGGCGTGTTGGGCCGCCGAGTTGAAGTGCTGCATTTGGTCGGAGGTGGCAGCAAGAACCAGTTGCTCAACCGCTTGACGGCTGAAGCGCTGGGGCGGCCGGTCATTTGCGGTCCCGTCGAAGCCACCGCAATTGGCAACCTCTTGGTGCAAGCTCTCGGCTGCGGCGAGATCGCCGACCACGCGGAATTGCGGTCGATTGTCGCTCGATCGTTTGTTTGTGAAGAACTCGATGGCGGCAAACAATCAGATGGACGGTCCAGCCGCTCGGTGCAATTATCACACTGAAGCGAGTTCCGCTGATGCGAGTTGGTCTGTTCATTCCCTGCTACATCGACCAATTCTATCCGCGGGTCGGCTTGGCCACGGTCAAGGTGCTCGAACATTTTGGTGCAACGGTCGTTTATCCGGCTGAGCAAACGTGCTGTGGGCAACCGCTAGCTAACGTGGGTCTGGCCGACGACGCCCGACTAATGGCCGAGCGATTCGTCGAGTTGTTCTCATCGTATGATTATATCGTCGGTCCCTCAGGCAGTTGCGTTTCGATGGTCCGCAACCACTACGCCGATCTGGTGGGCGAGGAACCCCGGTATCTTAATTTGCAGCGGAAAACTTACGAACTGTGTGAGTTTCTCGTTGATGTGTTGAAGGTGCCAAAGATCGAAGGCAGGTTTCCCTATCGGGTCGGCATTCACCTAGGGTGTCATGGCTGGCGGGAACTGCGGCTGGGAAGTTCGAGCGAAGTTGTGGGCGCATCGTTCAACAAAACACGCAAATTGCTGGAATCTCTGAAGGGAATTCAGCTCACCCAACTCGAACGGCCAGACGAATGTTGTGGTTTTGGCGGGACCTTCGCGGTTGCCGAGGAAGCCGTTTCGTGCATGATGGGCCGCGACCGCATTCTCGACCACTTGCAGTCGGGCGCCGAAGTGCTGACCTCGGGTGATATGTCGTGCCTAATGCATTTGGAAGGTCTGATCCGGCGCGACGGGCAGGCATTGCGAGTGATGCACGTGGCAGAGATTTTGGCGGATTGTTGTGCACAGGGCAAAAGTTCTCCGATCCCCCTCCCCAGTACTCTGGGGAGGGGCTAGGGGAGGGGTTTTATGGAGGTGACTGTGGACCATCCGACCGCGGCGGCGAAATTCGTCGCCGATCACGACCGTGCCCACTGGCACGATCAGGCGTTGTGGTTCGTGCGCAGTAACCGAGACCGTGCGGCCAACTCCGTACCGGAATGGGAAGAGCTCCGCGAGCAAGCCTCCCAAATCAAGCTGCATACGATGAGCCGCTTGGCCGACTATTTGGAGGAATTCGAGCGACAAGCGACCCAATTGGGAGCCGTCGTACATTGGGCCGCCGACGCCGCGGAGTACAACCGCATCGTCCACCAATTGCTCACGCAGCGCGGCGTGAAGCACGTCGCCAAAAGCAAGTCGATGCTCACCGAAGAATGTGGACTTAATCATTATCTCGAACATCATGGCATCGCAGTGGTCGATACGGACCTCGGCGAGTGGATCGTGCAACTCCGCCGCGAGCATCCGAGCCACATTGTGCTGCCCGCGATTCACATCAAAAAGGAGGAAATCGGCCAACTGTTTCACGAACGGTTGGGAACCACGGCGGGAGCGACCGATCCGCACTACTTGGCCGAGGCGGCTCGGCAACCACTGCGGCAAGAGTTTTTGCGTGCCGGTGCGGGGATCACGGGGGTGAATTTTGCAATTGCCGAGACCGGGGGAATCGTCGTTTGCACGAATGAAGGGAACGCCGATTTGGGAGTATCGCTCCCCAAGTTGCACATCGCTTGCTTGGGAATCGAAAAGCTGATTCCCCGCGCGGCGGACTTGGGCGTGTTCCTGCGGCTCTTGGCCCGTTCGGCGACGGGGCAACCAATCACCACGTATTCGTCGCACTTTCACGGTCCCCGTGCTGGCGGCGAGTTGCACATCGTTTTGGTTGATAACGGCCGCAGCGAATTGTTGGCGAGCGAAGATTTCCGGCGGTCGCTCAATTGCATCCGCTGCGGTGCGTGCCTGAACACTTGCCCGGTTTACCGCCGCAGCGGCGGGCACAGTTACGGCGTGACCGTGCCGGGGCCGATTGGTTCGATCATCAATCCGTTCGCGGACCCCGCCGCGCACAGCAGCTTACCCGGTGCGTGCAGTCTGTGCGGTTCGTGTACCGACGTGTGCCCCGTGAAGATCGACCTGCATCATCAGCTTTACGTGTGGCGCAGGCGCTTGGGGGAAAAAGGCTTGTTGCCGTGGCCGAAGCGCGTTTCCATGAAACTTGTTGGAATGGTGCTGCGAAATCCAAAGCTGTATCGCGTTGTCGGTTGGTTCGCGCGAAACGCTTTGCGATTTTTGCCGCGGTGGCTCGTCTACAATCCTCTGAATACCTGGGGACGCCAACGCGAGTTGCCCGTGCCGCCCGCGCAGACCTTCCGCGAGTTGTACCAAATCCAAAAAGGAGATTCGCATGACTAGTCGACAGCGAATTCTCAATCGTGTTCGTCAATATCAACCTCCCATGGTGGAACTGCCCGCGCATCTGCAAAACGGCATGACTTACGCTGATCCGCGAGCCCAGTTTCTCGCCGTGCTCGAACAAGTGGGCGGGCGCGGAACGGTTGCCTCGGACCTCACCGACGCCGAGAGCTTCGTCCGCACATTGCCCGTGATGCAGGATGCCAAGACAGTTGTCTCGTTGGTGAAGGGGATTGGCGTGGGGAACCTCGACATCCATAGTTGCCTGGAACCGCATGAGTTGGCGGGAGTCGATGTGGCCATCGCACCCGGAAAATTCAGCGTTGCCGAGAACGCGGCGATTTTGGTGACGGATGAAAATCTCAAGCATCGGGCGATTTATTTTATTTGTCAGCACTTGGTGCTCCTTGTCCCGGCAAACGAGATCGTGCATAACATGCATCAAGCCTATGCCCGCTTAGGCGGCGCGTTCGATCGACCGGGTTTCAGCGGTTTTATCTCCGGCCCTTCAAAAACGGCCGACATCGAGCAAGCGCTGGTGATCGGTGCGCAGGGGCCGCGGTCGCTGACGGTGGTGTTGGTGGAATCGATGTGAGAGGTGGCCAATTTTTCGCTGCGCGAACGATGCCTACATGTTGTGGTTGGGGCCGTCGTAGCCCCCAGCGATTGTGGTTTTGCCAAAACAATTGCTCGATTTTTACAGCGCGTCACAGGCCCTGCACAATTTGCGTGCTGGCTAAAAATCGTCGTTGACTTTTCGCTATTTTGCATGGGCCGCGCGCTCCGAGGGTTTTGTGCGCACGATTGTAGAGCAATCCACGAACGATTTCAGCAACGATTTTTGGGCCACTCGAATAGTCAAGAG
>JBGTMM010000206.1:0-1915 GCA_041743635.1 Bythopirellula sp. | reverse complement strand
ACAAAGATTCCCCGCGTCGAACCGGAAATCGTCAACAACTTTACGGCCTCGACTGTCGAGCCGCTGGCGCTGCAGGTAACAGCCGAGGGAAAAACCTTGCAGGTGATCGAGGCGCTCGACGGGCAGTTGATTACCAACTCGTTGTCGCTGCCGCCAAAGGTTGTAGACGGTAAAGTCGTGAGCGACACGGAGCGCGACATCTTGAAATTGGTCGTGATGAACCGTTACACCAAGGCACCGCCTGCCTTGGCGTTCATCAAGAATTTCGGCCTGAAACGCGGGGCGATGGCGTCCAGCATCGCGCATGATTCGCACAATGTGATCGCGGTGGGCACGAACGACGCCGATCTCGCCGCGGCGATCAACGCAGTGATGGCGGCGGGCGGCGGATTGTCGGCCGTGTGTGAGTCTGAGAATAAGAAGTTGGTTTTGCCGCTTCCCGTGGCGGGCTTGATGGCGACCGGCACATGTGCCGAAGTGTCTGCTGCGTATCAGAAACTCGATAAGGCGGTGAAGTCATGGGGCTCCCCGCTGCGAGCGCCCTACATGACGCTCTCCTTCATGGCGTTGTTGGTGATTCCGTCACTCAAGCTCAGCGATCTTGGTTTGTTTGATGGGGGGAAGTTTGAATTTACACCGCTCTTGAAGTAATTGAAGAGTTGCCCGCGAATGACGCGAATATTCGCGAATGGAAGAGAAATTTTTTGTGGGAAAGTAATCCAATTGAAAAAATGAATTTTGTATTATTCGCGCCCATTCGCGCTATTCGCGGAAAAATAAGCAATGCTCGATCAATTTTTCGAAGCAGCCATAGCAGAAGCCCGTGCGGGACTCGCCGAGGGCGGGATACCCATTGGGTCGGTCCTGGTAATTGATGGCCAGATCGTGGGGCGGGGGCACAACCGCCGCGTGCAACGGGGGAGTTCCATTCTGCACGCGGAGATGGATTGCCTGGAAAACGCCGGTCGGCTCAAGCCGAGGGATTATCGCCGGTCAACGCTTTATTCCACATTGTCCCCTTGCGACATGTGCAGCGGCACGGCCTTGCTTTACAACATCCCGCGCGTCGTGATTGGCGAAAATCGCACGTTTCAAGGGCCGGAGGAGTATGTCCGCTCGCGAGGCGTGAAACTCACCATCGTCGACAACGCCGAGTGTGTAGAATTGATGCGCACCTTCATCGTGGCTCACCCCGAGTTGTGGAACGAAGACATTGGGGAATGTTAGATGCATGATGTATGATATGAGATGTAAGATGTTCTACTTTTTTCTTACATCAGCAATCTCACATTACACATCACACATGTTTTTTTCCCCACAAATTCGCCTGAAGCCGCTCGCGCAGTTTTGCCACCGCCTGGCGATGGCCACTAACGCCGGGATTCAGGATCGCAAGATATGGACCGACGAAGCCGAGCGCGGCTCACGTTCGGAACGTGCCGTCTCCGCGACCATTCGCGATTCCCTGGCCGCCGGGCATTCCATCACGGACGCGCTGCGCGGGACGGGCGAGTTTTATCCGCCATTGTTTCGACAGATGATCGAGGTCGGCGAGATCAGTGGCCGACTGGGAGAAATTTACAAACGACTTGCCCGGCATTACGACCGAGTACTCGCTTCACGAAGGGCATTTATGCAGCGACTCACTTGGCCCCTCATGCAATTAGGGATCGCTCTCCTTGTGATTGGCGTTTTGATTTGGATCTTGGGAATGCTGCCCGTGAACCGAACCGCCGCCGGAGTGCAAGTCGACACGCTGGGATGGGGGCTTATAGGTACGTCAGGGCTAATTATTTACGTCAACATCTTAATCGTCAGCGGGATCGTGCTCATTTTGCTTGTCGAATCACTTCGTCGCGGACTCGGTTGGACCCGTTCGATGCAGCGCACACTCGTGCAGATTCCCGTCCTGGGC
>JBGTMM010000205.1:0-3735 GCA_041743635.1 Bythopirellula sp. | reverse complement strand
GGAAATGGCCAGCGCTCTTTGCTAAGGTGTAGTCGGCGCTAAGGTGTAGTCGAGAGCGGAGAGTTGAGAGTCGAGAGCCAGACTATATGGAGAGAAAAGGGGACATTCTACTTTTTTGCCCCATGTCGCGGGTGATCTCGCGGGTATGAGTGAACGATTTCAAGAAAAAGTAGAATGTCCCCCTTTTTTTCCCTGCTGAGCTACATGTTGTGGTGGAGGTCGTCGCACCCACTGCATGATGTGGTTTCGCCAAAATATGCGTGTGATTTTTATAACGTGTCGCACGCCCTCCACAATTTGCGTGCTGGCTAATAATCGTCGTTGACTTTTCTCTAACTTGCATGGGCATCGTACTCCGAAGGATTTGTGCGCACCATTATAGAGAAATCCACGGACGATTTCAGCAACGGCATTTGGCCCCTTTGTTTTCCCTAATACTCGACCGCTACCCACTGTTTTTCTTGGCTGCTCTTGAGCACCGCGTCGCAAATTGCGATCTCATTATGTCCATCAACGAACGTGGCAAAATCGCCTCCCAATCTCTCGCCGATGATGAAGCCGTACACATTGCGGAATAGATTCTTCGGCCCATCGGGATAAGCTTCATTATGTCCGCCCGGATAGTGCGCGTACTCGCGTGCCGCGGCGTAGAGCAAGCTCGGGTCTTTCATGATCGTTTGATTCGGTCCATCGCGGCGACCGACCCACAGCTCATTCGGCTTCTCTTGATTCCAGGCTAGTGCGGAATTGCTGCCGTCGATCTCAAAGTACAAGCGGTTCTTGCGACCCGCCGCGCATTGATTGACCGTTAATACCCCGTGCGTGCCGGAATCGAACTCCAACAGAATCGACGCATAATCCTCGGTCTTTATCGGCACGTCTTCCATCTCTTCCGGCTTGAGCACCTTACCGGCGTAGGTTTCCACCTCGACTCGCGGTCGCTTGCGCACGGGATGAATCGTCACCAAATCGGCCATCACGCGCACGATCTTCAGGCCCGTGATGAACTGAACCAGGTCGCACCAGTGCGAGCCAATGTCGGCCACGGCGCGCGAGGCGCCACTCATCTCTGGCACGAGCCGCCAGTTCCAATCGGTTTCTTTGAGCAACCAATCTTGCAGATAAGAACCATGCACCGCCAACACCCGGCCCACGTCGTCGGTCGCTTGACACATCAGCCGAGCCTGCTGCACCAGCGGCATATAGCGATAGTTGAAATCGATCGCATGCACGACTCCCGCCGCTTCGGCCAATCTGACAAGTTCCCTGGACTCGGTCGAATCCATGGCCAGCGGTTTCTCGGAGACCACGTGCTTGCCCGCCGCGAGGATGTCGCGATTCACTTCAAAGTGCAGCTGGTTGGGCGTGCAGTTATGCACAACTTGAATCTCGGGATCGGAGAGCAGTTGGTGATAATCACCATAGGCCTTGGGAATCGAAAGCTCAGCCGCCTTGCGCTCCGCCAATTCTTGCCCCCGTTCGGCGACGGCCGCCACTTCGACATAACCCAAGCGGCGAAGCGCCTCAACGTGGGCTGGTCCAATAAATCCCGTGCCGATGATGCCGGCTTTGACGTGCTTCATTGAAAATGTCATCCTGATAGGCCAACATAAATTAGTATGGCGCGATTAGAAGAATCGGGGGTCTCCCGTCGCACGTTTTCCACGCGAGTGCATATTACAAACCAGATCCTTCGGTCGGCAAGCCTCCCTCAGGATGACATAGTTTGGCGTTCTAAAATTTATTCAACGGTCTCGACTTGTGCCCAACTGCCCGCATCAATCGAGCGGTCCACCGCCTCCAACACCGCCACGCACTGGGCACCGTCGCGAAAATCGGGGACGCACGGTTTGTTATGCGCAATCGCCTGAGTGAGATTGTAGGCCGCGTGGGTGAAACCATGATCGTAACCGAGCATGTGCCCCGGTGGCCACCAGTTGCCCCCATACGGGTGTACTCCCTCGGTGGCGATGATGCGACGAAATCCCCGAGCCGATTCGGGGTCTTTGGTCGAATAATAATCCAGAATATTGAGTTCTTCAAAGCACCACACGAGCGAGCCTGTGCTGCCATTGATTTCAAAGCGGTTGAAATTCTTTCTGCCGGGAGCCATGCGCGTGGCTTCGAAGGTACCCAACGCACCATCCTTGAATTTGGCGAGAATCACCGAGGCATCGTCGACGGTCACCTGTTCGGTCCCTTCGCCGGCTGTGGCCGTCAAACCCGAGGAAGTTCCCTCCGCCGGGCGCTCCGTGATGAAGGTTTTCTTCATGCCGACGACTTCACCAATTTCGCCGACCAAAAACCGCGCCAGATCGATGGAATGGGATCCCAAATCGCCGTGGGCCCCCGAACCGGCGGCCTCTTTGCGCAGTCGCCAGTTCATCGGGAATTCAGAATCGACCAACCAATCCTGTAAGTAGGTGAACCGCGCATGGCGGACCTCGCCGATGCCACCCGAGTCGATCATCTGCTTGGCGAGCGACACGGCTGGGCAGAGCCGATAATTGAAATTGATCATGTGCTTGACGCCCGCCTTGCGCACGGCAGCAAGCATTTGCTTCCCCTCGGCCAAGGTGAACGTGAGCGGCTTCTCGCAGAACACGTGCTTGCCCGCTTCCGCCGCGGCAACGGCAATCTCGGCATGGACGTTACCAGGCGCGGAAATGTCGACCATGTCGACGTCGTTTTGCTTAACGACTTTTTTCCAATCGGTCGCGGAGCTCTCCCAACCCCAGCGCTCAGCAAATTCGGCAACCGCCGCCGCATCGCGGCCACAGACGACTTTCAAAACCGGCTGCAGCTCGAGGTCAAAAAAGCGGCTCACTGTGCTCCAGGCCTGGCTGTGGGCCTTGCCCATGAATTTGTAACCGATGAGGGCCACATTGAGGCTCTTGCGGGGCATAAGTCATTCCAGAATTGCAAACCGTGGGGATCCGATTCAACGAGTTGCCATTTTAGCAATTCAAATGCGCGCGCACAGGGACCGGAGCTTGCCGGAGGAAGTTCAATAAGAAAAAATTTCGTGCATTGCCTGCGCAATTTGCTGCGGATGATTGAGCATGTGTGTGAAGCTTGTGCTGAGGAGGATGATGGCGAAGAGCACAATCCCCAGCCAACGTGGGTTGGGGTCCACTGTGAGGGTTTGGAGTCTCGCGCTGAGCAGCGTTCCCAACTGCCGCCAGGTGGCGAGATTCTGTTTCCCGCCGCTGGCCACGAGCGAAACATGGCGCATGATCTCGAAAGTTTCCAAATGGAGATGCACGCCGACCGTCGGCATCGACAGGCTATCACCCGCCCAGCGAGCTTGGGGGTCGAGGCTCCGCGCGGCCTCGGCCAGCACGGGACGTAGCTCTTCGCTGCTGATGTTGTAGATCACAAGCCGTGGCCGCGCGAGGAGCACCGCGAGCCAGATGCAGAGCCAGTAAAGCATCAACAAGAATATCCAGACATAGCTGCCGAACTCGGCGGAAGCTGCCTCGGGGCGGAAAAGCTCAATCGGGCCGACAAAGATTAGGCCCGACAAAGCGGCACCAAGCGTTGCGAGGTCAGCACCTCCCGAGGTAAGAAACGGCTTACGGCGCGCATTCAAAATCCCGAGCAACAGGCTGTAGGAAGCCAGCGGCAAGAGGGCAATCGTCAGTCGCAAGGGATCAGGCAGCATTTCGTTATGCTAATCTTGGCGAGCGGGGGACGTAAGTCCCCTGTAGGTGCCATGCAGGGGACTTACGTCCC
>JBGTMM010000204.1:0-3203 GCA_041743635.1 Bythopirellula sp. | reverse complement strand
CGCGGACGGCGAGCCAGCCAGCGGCGATTCCTGAGAGCGTGACAATCGCGAGAAGTAAGGCAAGCGTCTCCCACGGAATGTCGGCTTGCTGCCAGGCCCAATGCGGCAAGGTCGCTACCAGCGCGGCCAAACTTCCGCAGCCTAGCCCGGCCAACAACAGCGACACATTCTCACCGAGCACCATCTCGGCCAATCGCCGCCGTCGAAAACCGGCACTCCGCAACAGCGCCAACTCACCGCGGCGTTCGATCACGCTCCGTAGCTGCGCAACCGCCAGCCCCACCGTTCCCATCAGTAAGCCGAGTGCCCCCAGCGATTGGAACGTCGAGAGATATGTGTTTTGCACGGCCATGAATTCGGCAAGCCGGGCGGTAGCGCTCACGGCGTCGAAGCCGTGATCCACCAAGCGAGTTTCCAAAAGCGAGGCGAGATCGTCGGTGCTTAGTTTGGCAGTGCTGCTGCGAATCAGAAACAGTTTTTGCCCCGCCGCGTCGGGATAAAGCCGCAAGAAGTTCGTTTCGCTCATGAGCACGTTGCCTTCGAGCACGCTGCCAGCCAAGAGGCCCACAACTTCCAGCGTGATCGACTGATCGAACGTGTCGCGAATTGTGAACCGCGCGCCGATCCCCGCGAGGTGTAAGCTGTAGGCGGCCGTGTTCTTGTCGAGCACGACGGGCACAATCGGCCGTTTGTCGGCATCTTCGCCAAGCGCAGCGTCGAGCAATTTCCAGGGAGAATCAACTTCGGTTTGCGCTTGGGCAGCCCAAGAGAATTTGTCCTCGGCATGAAACGACTCGGGCACACCCACGACGCGCGGCTGAGTCGTTTGATAAAGGTTGAGGCAGCTCGCATCTTCGCCGCCACGCACGCGGAAGGAGCAGACCTCAACATCGGCCAACGATTTCTCGTCGTCCGTGGAAAAACCGAGTTCTTCGCGACCCGTGGAGGTGTTGAGATCGAAGAACACGGAAAGATCAGCGGTGGCAATCAGATCAAAGCCGCCGGTGCCTCCCTCGGTCGGCGCGAGCCGAAACGCGCTCAAGGCGACGATGAGAAAACTCGCGACGGCGGCCAAGCCAACAGAAAGAATTGTGCGACTGGGGTTCCGGCGGGCGTTGCGAATGGCAAGACGGGCGAGCGACAGTGAAGTCGGCACAGTGAACGTCGGTTGCCGCAATTTTGCCCGCAGCCAAATGAGCAAAGCCGTTAGCACGAGCGCCCCGCTGCCAAAAAACGCGCCGGCTTGGGCTTCATCGCGCAAGTCCGCGAACATCGCAGTCATACCCAACAGCATAGCCGCGATGATCAGAACTGCCGGGTGCCAGGATCGCTTGGTTTCCAGCGAGAGTTGTGCCACGTCACGAGGATCGCTGGTGTCGCCGGTCAAGAGTTGCCGCGTAGCGAGTCGCGTAAGTTTTCTGAGCGACCAGGCAATCGTCACGAGTGACACGACCACGCCGACGGCAAACCCGATTGCGAGACTCGCTGGATTCACATGCAGTTTGAGAAACGGCGTAACGGTGGCCGCGACCCACCAGGTGTTGAGGCCGTGGATCATAACCGCCGCGTAGGCGATTCCCGCGATGGTGCCAAGGACCGCGCCAATTGTTGCGACGACTGCCGCTTCGGCAAGCCAAAGTCGCCGCAATCGTTTCGTGCTCCAACCAACCGCCGTGAGGATGCCGACTTCCGCCGCGCGGCTTTCCGCGCCCAAGCGGAACAAGAGCGCGATCAGCATCACGGCCGAGGCCATCAAGAAAAAACTAAAACCGAGGAACAGCCCTTCAAACGCAGTCGTTCCCCGCGCTGCGGCGAGTCCCTGCGCTTTCACCGGCAGCCACTTCATGCCGAGCGCCGCGGGATCGATTGCATCGGTGAGCTTCGTGGCGACACTCTTCGCCGTGAGCCCGTCGGCGAGCGGCAATCGCAACGCGCTGATCGAGCCCCAACGGCTCGACCACAGTTTCTTGGCGAGTGAGAACGAAACAAACGCCTTGGGAGTCGTGCGATATTCGTCCCAATAGCCTTCATCCTCCTGTGAGATTTTCTCGACAAGCGGGAACGGCAAGTCCCAATCGTTGATCGAGCGCTCGTCGGTCACGCCGGGCAGTTCGGGAGTAAAATGCTCATCCGCCACTGCGGTTGGTTGCCCGTCGGCCGATTTTAGTGGAGGGATGATTTTGAGAGTGAGCGGCTCGGTGGTGTGTTCAATCAACTCGCCGTGGGTGGTTTCCGGTTCGTAGTATTTGATGGTGATTGCGTCTCCGACTTTCGCTCCCAAGCGCTCGGCAGCCCAATCGTTGAGTGCGATTTCATTGTCCCTGAGCACAACAGGATCGCCGTTTTCTTCACGCAAAGGCCCCAGTTCTTTTGTCGAAACAATGCCGGTTACCGTCGAGTACGGAATCTTCTGTTCACCGAGATTGATCGTGTTGGCGAGATAAGTCACGATCGCTTGCGGCTTAGCGTCTGCGAAAGTCGTCTTCACCAGTTCGACCAAATACGGCGGCAACACTAGCCGTTCAGCAGAGATTTGCACAAACCGACTCACCGGCGGTTCGCCGATGGCGATCTCCTCCACCTGCAAACCAAAGTCCGCCAATCTTGGCTTCAGTGATTTTTCTAATCTTACCCCTAGCCGATCCCCCACGGGGACCGGTACCTTTGCCCCCACTGCAATGACATTCGCCCTGCCGGGAATTTCCAAGAGCCGCTGCAACGTAGAAAGCGGCACAAACACATTCCGCGGCTCAAGCTGCGTGGACTGCAAACTGAATCGCGCGATCCCAGTGTTTGCAATGGCTTTCACAGTCAATCGCCGCACGGTCGTTGCGTCGGTTTTCTCGCCGAGTGTACTGTCAGCGGGGATGTTGCGCGGCACGGCCACGCGCAACAGCACTTCGTCGCCAACTTTTGCGTGAAGTTCGTCGGCAATGGCCTGAGTAATGATCGCGTTATCGCCGGTGAGCGGTTCAGTTGACCCTCCGTCGTCCAACTGCCAGAATTTTTCCGTGACTCCCAGAATCGAGAGTTGCGTGGCGTGTTCGGTCCGTTCGCCATTTGTCAACGACATGCTGCCTGGGACCAGCAGGAGTGGCGCGACACCTTGAAAACCATGTCTGAAATCGGCCTTTGAGATTTCGCGGGCTAGCTCCTCTCGAAACGGTTGCTCCGCCACCAGCACCGTGTCGATACCAGCGAGT
>JBGTMM010000203.1:0-7885 GCA_041743635.1 Bythopirellula sp. | reverse complement strand
CATCGATATGGCCGTCGTGGGGGGGGCGTCGCACTGCAAGTTCGATAGCCTCGTGCTGTTCTCGAAAGCGCAATCCGCCAGTGCCACGGGATCACGGCCTTTTGATGCCGATGCTGATGGACTGGTCGCCGCGGAGGGTTTTGTTGTGTTCGTGCTCAAGACCTTGGAACGGGCACTTGCCGACCACAACAAGATCATGGCGGTCATTCGGGGCATCGGAGTTTCTTCGGATGGCCACGGCAAGAGCTTGTGGGCTCCGCGGAAGGAAGGTCAGATCGAAGCCGTCCGGCGAGCCTACGAGTCGTCCCTCGACATGAGCCGGCTGGGTATGATTGAAGCCCATGCCACGTCGACCCAATTAGGCGATGCCACGGAACTTTCCGCGCTGATCGAAGCACTCAGTCCCGCGTTTTTGGCTGGTTCGCGGATACCCATTGGCAGCGTGAAAGGCAACATTGGCCATGCGCTTGAATCCGCCGGTGGGGCCGGTTTATTGAAGGCGATACTGGCGATCCAGCACAAAGAAATTCCCCCCAGCATCGGTGTTCGCCGACTCAATCCGAAGGTCGATTGGGAGAACTGCCCGCTGTTTGTGCCGACCAAGGCGATTCCTTTTGCGGCTTCGCGGGATGGCGGTCCGCGTCGGGCGGCGGTGAATTCCTTTGGGATCGGCGGACTCAATGCCCATGTCGTTGTGGATGAATATAAAGCATCGTCCATGACGACCGTGGCCGTTTCCCAACTGCCGGCGCGAGACCAGGAGCAGCGATACCAGGAAGAGGTCGCCATTATCGGCGTCGCGGCGATTTTGCCAGGTGTGCGCACCATCGCGGAGTTGTACGCGGTCATGCTTGCGGACACCGATTGCCGCGGCAAGGTGACCGCCGATCGCTGGAACGAAACGGTTGCGTTTCACGCTGGTGAACCGCAGGTGCACAAGAGCGTAACGCGTTGGGGCGGATTTATCGCCGACTACGAATACGACTGGCGACGGCACAAGGTGCCGCCCAAGCAAGTGGCCAATGCCGATCCTTTGCAATTCATGTTTTTGGATGCGGTTGACCAGGCTCTCCAGAATGCTGAACTGGGCGAGAAGAATTGGAATCGCCAGCGGACGGGTTGCATCGTGGGCACTTGTTTCACGGGCGAATTTCCCACGCAGTTACAGCTCGGCTTAAGGCTGCCCGAGTTCCGCGAAATTCTGCGTGAAGTGCTTGAGACTCGCGGTATTCCCGCCGCTGATATCGATGCGTTCGCGGAACGGTTTAGCGAGTTGCTGCTTGAGCGGATGCCCGCGCTCAACGACGAAACGGGCAGCTTTACGACCAGCACACTAGCTTCGCGGATCACGAAGACCTTCGACTTGATGGGCGGGGCCGCCGCGATTGACGCAGGGGATCTGTCCTCGGAAGTCGCGATTGAACTTTGCGTCGAAGCTTTGCAGGCGGGACAAGCCGACTTAATGATCTGTGCGGGTGGGCAGCGGGCGCTGGGTTTGCCCGATTACGAGGAACAATCATTGCGCGGCACTATCTCGCCCGAAACACCTGATGGATTATTGGCTCCAGGAAGCATTGTGCCCGGCGAAGGGGTGGCGGTGGTCCTGCTGAAAAGACTGGCCGACGCCAAACGTGATGGCAACAAAATCGTTGCCGTCATTTCAGGCATTCAGCACGCTAGAAATGATAATCCAGCCGAGACTTTGCAGCAGTGCGTAGTTGGTGGGAAGCAAGACCGATTCGACACGGCAAATCACAAGCCTGCGGTCGAGCAGTTTGGGCATCTCATGGGCGGCTCGGGAATGGTGTCGCTCGTTAAATCGGCGATTCTCTCAGAGAACCAACCCGGCAGCCGTGCGGTTATTCATCCCGCGCGGTTGGCTGATTTGGCTTATCAGATTGAATTGGTGAATCTTCAAACGCCGGCATCAGCGGTAATCGTGTCGAAGGGTCCGACAGCGTGGAAGGAGTTTTACTGGTCCGCGCCAACTTTGACCGAGCTAATCGCCCAGCTTGATCTCGATGAACAAACGGCTGCTGAAATTTATGGGAGAAACAAGGCTGTAGATTTCGCGGCGAGTATAGGTTGGCGGCTGGCGATTGTGGCCAATGATGCGGCCCACTTACGCGAGCAGTGCCAATACGCCCTCATGAGGTTGCCCCATCTCAACACTCACATACTCTTACGCGAACGCGGAATCTTCTGTTACGAGTTCACCAATAAATGGCCACTGACGGCATTTTGTTTCCCCGGACAAGGCTCGCAAAGCCCCGGCATGCTTGAGCAGCTTGTGCGGCATCATCCGACCGCAGCCCGAGAAATGGCACGCTTGGATGCGATTGAGCAGCGGCTTGGTTACCCCACGTTCGCCAAAGTCGCTTGGGAAGAAACCGAGCTTTTAGGTACCGACGTGTGGCGGACGCAGTTGGCGATGCTGCTTGCGGACAGCATCATGCTCGCTTGTGTTGACGATATGGGAGTAACGCCCGACCGGGTGGTGGGGCACAGTTACGGCGAACTCGCTGCGCTGCTGGCAGCGGGGGTATGGAGCTTCGAGACCGCGGCCCATGCCACCTTCTCTCGATGCGAAGCGATCAATCGCTGCCCCAGAGATTTGGGAAGAATGCTCAGCACGAATGCGCCGCGCGAACGGTTGCCAGAATTTTTGCAGCGCGTGAATGGAAATGTTTCTGTTTCGGCCCTGAACGGCCCGCAGCAAACGGTGGTCGGTGGTGAAGCGATTGCCATCGAGAAGCTCGACACCCTGCTCAAGGAGCACGGCTTCGAATCGCAAGTGCTGAACGTTCCACGACCGTTTCACACACCGCTGATGGCAGGGGCCCAACCGTTGTTCGCCGATTCGCTCGAACCACTTCGGATCGGGCCTCCGCGCGTGCCGCTCCTCAGCACGGTCACCACGAAATATGTCGCCGATCCGGAAGATATTCGCCAAAACTTGGTGAACCAACTCACGCAGCCGGTGCTTTATCAAGCTTCCATCGAACGCCTGTACGCGGAAGGGGTCGAGGTCTTCATTGAAGTAGGGCCTCGACAGACGTTGTCGCAACTCAATCGGCAGATTCTTGGTGATAAGAATGCTTGGTTCCTGCCGTCTAATCACGGAAAACGCGAAGACCTCCAGCAGTTGGCCTACGTTCGTGCTGCTTTGAACGTACTTGGCCTGAAAGGAGAACGGCGGGAACGACTGCGGACCCCGAGTGGTGTGCAACCTGTGTCTGCCGTCGAAACCGTTGAAATGAATGCTCAACCGGCCGTCGTGGAAGAGATTCAGGGCGTGTCGCTTCTCAGGCTCGCCGGCTCGCCCTATGAAATGGGGTTTCAGCATGGTTCCGCCAGACGGGCGGAGATTCTGCGGGTGCTACATCGCAGTGCCGATCAAGTTGATTTCGCGGCCAGGCCACTGCCATCGCTCGACCGGGCCTTATCGCTGGCCGACACGTTTTTTGACGAGCAGGATCGCAGTGAACTGCAGGGCCTCGCCGACGCGGTGCGGGTGCCCGTCGAGTCGATCATCGCGCACAACTTGCGGGTGTATCCTGATCTCGATGGGGGTTGCGCCCACTTTGCCGTTTGCAATCAGCACGACGAATCAGAACAAATTCTGCACGGGGCCAACGAGGATTTACCGCTTGGACTGTCGCTGGGCGATTGCGTCACGCGAACCTTGCAACTGCGCCGCGGCGACGATGCAATTTCGTATCTCACCTTTGCCGCTGACGGACAATTGGGGGGGATCAATGGAATCAATGCCCGCGGAGTGGCGGTCACAAGCGCGATGCTGTTGGATTCCGACCAAGCTCCGCTCTCTCGCGGCGGCTTGCTGCACGCCATCGTGGTGAGACGCGTGCTGGAACGGGCCGAGAATATTGATTCCGCGCTCGCGATTTTGCAAGAGTTGCGCGGCGCGGGATCGTGGAATCTCTGTTTGAGCCATTTCCCGACCAATCGCTTGGCTTATGTCGAATACGATCAGCGCGGGATGCGGTTCAAGAAAATCGAGCATCAGATTGTCGCCGCGAATCACAGCCGCTTGGATAACGCGACTCTTTGTTCGCCGCAACATTCTTCTGATCGTCTCAGCAGACTACGGGAATTGTTGCAGGATCGCGATGGATCACGTTCGGAAGCACAGACAGTATCGCCGAGGCTAGCCAGAAGCGCTTTGCGTGATCGCTTTGATTCACAACGCGGAAAGGTGGTCAAGCATGCGACGATGAGTACGGTTTGCCGGGTGGACAATCAGATTAGCATCCTGATGCGGCCTGGCGCGGGAGAGTTGTGGGTCACACGCGGTAAGGAACCGAGCATTGAGGACGAAGAGTTCGTAAAGCTCGATTTGAAGCAACTGTTCGGCGATCATTGGCCTGAGCCAACGCAACTGCAAGTGGCAGCCGAGGTTGTTCCGCAATCACCGACTGGAGTGATTGAAGCACGCTCCGTGGAAATCGAATGGCAGGAATTCAAAGCGAAAGCCACTGGGACCGTGGACGGACCGCCGCTTGGCGATCAAAGCAATATTTGCCAGCGATTCGTGATGCGTCTCTTGAGGCAGCCGCTGCGTGAGCCGAAGCAGGGATTCCGGCCAAGCGGTGGCGTGGTTGTGGTGGGTGCCACTGAAATCGCCCGTTCCATTAAGAAACAGCTTGGAGAATATCACGTTCCTGTCTTGGAGATTTCCGACTCCGAAAGCGTCGAGGTTGCGTGCAAAAAACTGCGCGATGCCTGCGAGCGACAGCCCTTCTTGCATATGTTCTTGGCAACGCCCTGGTCTGAGACTGCGAAGACGGCGACTACTCAGCAGTCGTGGCAAACCCGCCGGCAACAAGGAGTGTTGCTGCCGTATTACGTGTGCCAAGAGTGGTTCCGGCTGCTGCTGGAAGCCAACTTGCTAGATCAAGCCACGATAGCCGCCGCGCTGCGGTTGGGGGGCGATTTTGGTTTCGGGGAAAATGCTCCCGCTGCCGAGAGTGGTGCGCTGTGCGGGTTGCTCAAAGGGATTTTCGTGGAATATACGCGGGCACGGCAAAGCGACTTGCGAGTGAAGTTGGTAGATTTTGATGAGACGAATCCGCCGGAGAAAATTGCCGATAAACTTTGCCGTGAAGTTGCGGCTGCGGAGCCAGACTACGAAATCGCTTATCGCAATGGCACTCGATACATCGTCCGGCCGGTGCTTGCCCCGCATAACGCGCGGAAATCACAAAGTGTGCCGAGCGGAAATTGGATCGTTACCGGTGGCGCTCGCGGCGTGACCGCCGTGGTGGCGCGGGAACTTGGCGAGCGGTTTGGACTGAAACTGCATCTGATCGGTTCAAGTTCACTCTCCGGTATTGATCCGCAGTGGTGTGACCTGCCTCCCACGGAATTGAAATCGCTAAAGGCCCAAGTGATGCAGGAAAACAGCGTCCCCGGCGAGCCGCCGATTCGGGCCTGGCAGAGAGTCGAAAAGTCACTCGAAGTGCTGCGGAATCTCAAGGCGTGGCGAGCCGCTGGGATCAATGCACATTACTATGCTTGTGATATCAGCGATCACCGCGCACTCGCGAAGTTGACTGCTGAAATCCACAAAACTCATGGTCCCATCGAGGGGGTCGTCCACGGAGCCGGCTTCGAATCGGCCTGCCGATTCGATAAAAAGAAACCGGTCGACGTGGAGCGAACCCTCGCCGTGAAAGTCGATGGTGCCGTCAACCTGATCGCAGCGACCCGGCATGATCCGCTGCGATTCTTTTTTGGTTTTGGTTCGATCAGCGGACGATTCGGCGGCACGGGCCAGACCGATTATTGCCTGGCCAACGAGTTGCTCGCCAAGTTCGTGGGTCGCTTGCGGCACGACCGGCCAGAATGCCACGCGTCCGTATTCCATTGGCACTCGTGGGATGAAGTCGGCATGGCGGTGCGGCCCGAGTCAAAGCATATCAAGGACTTGCACGGCATTCGCTTCATGCCAACGCGCGAGGGGGCTCGACATTTCGTCGATGAACTGCTGGCCGAGTCGCCTGAGAGCGAAGTGCTGATCACCGATTGGCAGTATTACAAGCGTTTCTATCCCGATCCGATTGTTGTGCCAGTTTTATCCCTGGAGTCAGAGCAGAAAACTGCAACGCCAATTGCCGTAGCGCCGCGTCATGTGTTGCGAATGGTGCCGGCTCCACCCACGAACGATGCGAAAAGATTTTCGCCGGTGGGCGCTTGCATAATTTGGGGTTCGGGGCCTAGAGCGACGCGGCTCAAAGAGCAATTGGAAACACTGGGAAGCCCGGTTCACGTTCTTTCCGAAACCGAGTCGGCGTTAGATGAGATTTCGCAAATCTGTGCCGGGGGACTCGCACCGCATTTGTTCTTCGTGACGGAAGCTTCGACAGGCGGAGAGAATTTGCTCGACAAGGCTGCTTGGCGACGCCGTTGCGAATTGCAGATTGTCCTGCCGTTTCGCATTTTGCAGCGCTGGCTGCAACTATTGCCGGAAAATTGTGCTGGGGCAAGTGTCGTGGCCGTCACGGCGTTGGGGGGTGATTTCGGTTTGCAGCAATCACCGACCATGCCCGCGTCGGGAGCCTTGGCGGGATTGCTCAAATCGCTGCACATCGAAACGAAACTCAAGGCGCAGCGCAAGTTGCTGGTGAAGGTGCTTGATTTCGCCGCGACGCAGCCGCCGCAATCAATGACCCTGCACATTCTCGCTGAGCTGGCCGGGGACTCCGAGTACGTGGAATATGCCTATCCAAACGGCCGACGCCAACGGATTGGGGCGGTGCGACAAGATTTGACCGAAGCTGCTACAGGGGAAATCAAGCGAGGGGGACTGTGGGTCGTCACGGGTGGCGCGCGAGGATTCACCGCTCAGATTGCACTGCGTTTGGCGCGCGATTATGGACTGCGGCTGCACTTGTTGGGATCGTCCCCATTGCCAGATGCTGATTCGCCTTGGCGGAATTCTAGTTCCGCGGAGTTGCAAGCCTATAAACGCGAAGTCACCAAACAGGCACTCGCCGCTGGACGCACGCCAGCCTCCCTGTGGGAACCAGTTCAGTCAGACGTTGAGATTCAGAACAATCTGGATGCGTTTTCCGTGGCCGGTGTCGACGCTCATTATCACAGTTGCGACGTGGGTGATTGGGGCGAACTTGCCCAAGTGCTTGAAGAAATCCGACGGAAGCAGGGGTTAATCGAGGGGATCTTGCATGGTGCAGGCGTGCGGCACACGGCCCGCTTGGAGCAGATTTCGCATGAGCAGTTGGAGCGCAGCGTGCGCGCGAAGGTGGATGGCACCATCGCGCTGATGAGTCTCACGCAAACAGACCCGATCAAGCACTTCGTGTCGTTCGGTTCTCTTGGCGGACGGTTTGGCACGAATGGCGGCTCCGACTATGCGATGGTCAACGAAGCACTCGCCAAGCTCACGAGTTGGTATCGCCGGCAAAAACCAGACTGCGCTGCTGTCACTTTCCATTGGCAATCAATCGCCAACTTCGGCATGATGACCCGGCCGCAAAGCTTCGGGCCAGCGGCGATTAGCAAGCTAAACCTCATGTCGGTCGACGAAGCATACCAACACTTAGAGCGGGAACTTTTGGCTGGTTGTCCGGAAAGCGAAATTCTCACCACCGACGGCGAGTATCATCCGCGATTCTATCCCGACGATGTGATTCTCTGCGCTGATCAAGTTGCAGAACTTCAGACAGATTATAAAGTAGGCCACCCGTTGGTCGAAGTAGACGGCGATCTTCACTCGGCCGCGCTCACGCTCGATCCGGTCCACGATATTTTTCTCGCGGAACACCGCTTCAAGGGAAAGCCCTTGCTGCCGATGGTGGTGGGAATCGAAGCGATTGCCGAAGCGACTGTTGGGTCGACACCTGTC
>JBGTMM010000202.1:0-6813 GCA_041743635.1 Bythopirellula sp. | reverse complement strand
TCTCAAGATCGCCTTTCAATACTGGCGGCAATGTGAGAATCCACAACCCAATAAATCGCGTTTCGTCGCCTTGGGAGAAGCCTACCATGGCGACACGCTGGGGAGCGCGAGCGTCGGCGGCATTGACCGTTTTAATGCCATCTTCCAGCCGCTGTTGTTCGATGTGATCCGAGTCCGTACGCCGGATAGGCAAACGATGCCCCCCGATGTCGGCGCGGAATATTATCTCGCGGAGCTCGAAGGAGTACTGGCGGCTCGGCATGAAGAAATCGCCGCGATGGTGATCGAGCCGTGCCTGCAGGCCGCAGCGGGGATGGTGTTTCATCCTGCCGGCTACTTGCGTGGCGTGCGCGAACTCACGCGTAAATACAATGTGCTTCTGATCGCCGACGAAATCGTGACCGGTTGCGGGCGCACCGGGCCGATCTTCGCCTGCCAATCGGAAGAGGTCGTGCCCGACTTGCTTTGTCTGGGCAAAAGTCTCACCGGCGGATATTTGCCGCTCTCGGCAACCCTTGCCACGCCGGGGATTTACGAGGCTTTTCTCGGCACCTCAGCCAGCGGCCGCTCCTTTCGCCACGGGCACACGTACGCGGGAAATCCGCTGGGGGCCGCGGCGGCGCTTGCCACGCTCGAAATTTTGACCAGCGCGGCCGTGCAGCAACGTCTGCCCCAGCAAATCGACCAAGTTGAGCAACTCCTGGCATCAATTCGCACTCGACCCCATGTGGCCACCACGCGACAACTGGGGATGATCGCCGCAGTGGAAGTGACGCCCTCTGCGGATCTGAACGAGCGCTTTGCACCGGAAATGCGGATCGCGTCTCAGATTTGCCGCGAGGCACTCAAGCGCGGCGTGTGGCTCCGACCGCTGGGCGACACGCTGGTGATTATGCCGCCCCTCTCGATCACCGCCGACGAATTGGCCTTTTTAGGCCAAGTTCTCGTCGAATCTATCGAGACCGTCACGTTAAACCCGTAGCCGTGTTTCAACGAAACACACGGATCAATACGTCGGTTGCGGTTTGCGTGGACGGAAATTGTTTGTGCCCGTTACGGTCCCCGGCGGTTTGTAATCGCCGGGCTGCACGGCCGGAAAATCATCGGGCCGGGCCGAGTTGCCCAAGGTCACCGTCCTGCGATCGGCTTTCCAGCCCATCAGATTTAAGAATTCATCGAGTGCGATCGTCTCGATTCCCAGACGGTCGGCCTTCTCTGTCATCTCTTGCCATGCCTGTTGCAGGCCTTCGGCATTGGGCACGGAGCTTTCGGGAAACTGGCCAAGAATCAAATAACGCGTATCAACGGTCATTTCACCATCGACCGCGCCATTTTCTCCGGGTTGCGCGTCAACTTTGCCATTGTTGAGCGCGATGACGCTGTTGAGTTCTTCAATGTCGCTCTTGCCATCGCCGTTCATGTCCATGACTCCGGCGAGCGCAAAACCGACCTGACGGCCGCGATTCCACACTTGGCTGTAAATCTTGTCCCCTTCCATGAGCGGGCGTGTCGGCACGTCGTTGGTGATGTGAGCCTCGGCCATGTGCGGGCTCAAAATCTTGGTCACCTCGATGCTCCCCTTGGTGTCGGCCTTGAGCGCATCCGCCTCGTCGCCGCTATAAACGCTGAAAGTTACTTGCGGACGCAGGGCATCAGCCTCGCCGATATTGATCCACACCAAACCTTCTTTTTGATTGACCCAACTGATTAAGCCGTCCTCGGGCTGGGCAAAGGGATCGGGATCGAGTTGGTTGCCGCGGAGAATCTCGATATCCTGGGCCATCCCCGCGACTTCCGTTTGCTGTTTTTTCGCGGCCGCGGAGCTGTCGGCATTCACTTGATCGATTTGTTGACGTTGCTCGGCGAGTTGCTGCGAGAGTTTGTCCTTCTCGGCATTCATTTCCGTGCGATCTTGTTCAAACTTGTTGCGTTCGCTAGCTGAATCTTCCTGATTCTGCTGCATTTGCTTGCTAAACTTCTCGATCTGCAAATCTTTTTCTTTTTCCGTGGCGAGCAGCTTTTCTTGGAGGTCTTTTCTTTCCGACTTGGCTGTCGCTTCGCTCGTGGCGAGAGCACGATTCTCCTTGGCGAGATTCGCGAGCAACGGGCTGTAGAATCGCGACCCTTCGTCAAACGTCGCGCCGTACTTGGCCATGTCGTCTTCAAAAGACTTTTTCACGGTGTCGAGCGTATCGTCCTCGCCGAAGCCCATCCAAGTTTTGTAGCTGTTGGCTTCCGCTTGTAACTCACCAAGAGATGTTTGCGCTGATTGTGCCTGGGTTGTTGCATCATTCGCGCGGGCTTCCTGCTTCGCACGTTCGTTGTTCAACAGGAACACTCCCACGAACAACAGCAATAGCAACAAAACCAGCGCGATTACCACGCCTTGTAAAGTTGTGTTTTCTCGAGAAGCCATCTTTTTCTCTGTCCTAGAAGGGGGCTTGTAAAGGTAACGGCCGGTATTGTTTCAGCCCGCGGCACATCGTTCATTGTACGTAGGGACGATAGCAACGAGGCAAAACGAAGAGAGCGCTCCCAAAACGAAGTGCGATTCCCTGGGGTCTACAAAAGGTAAATTTCGCCCTAAGTCGAGCATAGTTGTGGGATTACGTCATGTCAAGAATTTGCATTTAGGCGATCTAGGAAGCCGTCGGCGATCCGTAGACACGTCTCTTCTAAGCAAGTCCGCACCTTGGTTACTCTGCCCCGTTAGGGGATACTATGCGCTACGTCAGGTCAAAATATTGCGGCTGGGACCTTGTGGTGCGGCCGTCTCGGCTGCATCTGCAGGCGGGACGCCTGCACCACAATGCAGTTGCGGCCGAGACGGCCACACCACAATCACGACCCGCCATGTCCAAACAATCGCGACAATCGACACTCCCCGGGATGGAACCCGATGAGCCGGCGGTTGTGCCGCCGATTGTCACATTGGCCCGGCAAGATGAGCCCGACAGCCAACCCGCGTCGCTTGAGGGTTGGAATATCATCGCGATTGACGCCCATTCACTCATCTTCCAAGTCTTTCACGCGATCCCCGAGATGACCAGCCCGCATGGCGAGCCGGTGGCCGCGGTTTACGGGTTCACGCGCGATGTGTTGCAGCTTTGGGAAACCCGCCAGCCCGATGCGATCCTTTGCGCGTTCGACCTCCCGGGTCCGACTTTTCGCCACGAGTTTTTCGACAATTACAAAGCCGGCCGCGGCGAGATGCCGGCCGACCTTGTGCCCCAGATTCCGCAGATTTGCCAGGTGCTCGATGCCTTAGGTATCCCCGTGCTCACGAGCCCCGGTTTCGAAGCCGATGATGTGCTCGCCACACTCGCCAAACAATGCGACGCATTGGGCGCCAATCTCTTGATTGTGACCGGCGACAAAGATTGCCGGCAACTCATCACCGATCGCGTGTCGCTTTTCAATATTCGTAAGAATGAAGTTTACGACGCGAGTTCCTTGCTGCGAGACTGGGGGGTGCGACCCGACCAAGTTGTCGATTTTCAGGCCCTCGTTGGCGACAAAGTCGACAATGTGCCTGGCGTGCCGCTGATCGGTCCGAAACTCGCCCAAGAATTGCTCGCGACTTTCGACACGCTGGAAAACGTGCTCAATAATGCCTCGTCGGTTGCCGGTGCGAAGCGCCAGCAAAATCTAGTCGAACACCGCGGCAACGCGCTGCTTTCACAAAGGCTGGCGCGGCTCGACACCAACGTGCCGCTCACACCTGATTGGTACGCGGCCCGCGATCGGCCCGTCAATCACGAGCAGATTCAAGAGCTTTTCCAGAAGTTTGGTTTTCGCTCGCTGGGTCAGCGCATCACAGCGCTCGACAAACAAACGCCAACCCAGGTGAAAGCCGCCGCAGCGGCAGCCGAATGTCACATTATCGACACGCGGGAAAAACTCGCCAATTTCAGCGAAAAACTCGCCGCACATACGCTGATTTCCGTCGACACCGAAACTACCGACGTCGATCCGCGCAAGGCAGAAATCGTGGGCTACGCGTTCGCCCTCACGGCAGGTGAAGGCTATTACGTACCCGTGCGAGGGCCAGCGGGAGAAGCGGTGTTGCCACCCCAGTTAGTCGCCGATACCTTGCGCCCGATCCTGGAAAATCCTGCCATCGCCAAGGTGGGCCAGAATCTGAAATACGACTACATCGCCCTCCGCGGCGCGGGGATCAAACTCGCCGGCATCAAGTTCGACACGATGATTGCCAGCTACTTGCTCGACGCCGGCGAGCGCAGCCACAATCTCGATCAGTTGGCGCTGCGCTATCTCGACCACGAAACGATCAAAATCGAATCGCTCATCGGCACGGGCAAAAATCAAAAACGCATGGACGAAGTGCCAGTTGCCCAAGTCGCCCCCTACGCGGCCGAAGACGCAGAGGTGGCACTGCGACTCGTGCCGCTGTTGACGGTGCGGCTCGAAGAGCAGGGGCTTGAATCGCTCTGCGAAGCCGCGGAAGTCCCGCTCATCGAAACCTTGGGCGACATGGAATTCGCCGGAATCGCGGTTGATACCGTTCGCCTTGGCGAATTGAGCGGTCAATACCGCGCCCAACTCGATCAGCTCACTCTCGAAATCGAAGAACTCGCCGGGCATCCGCTCAACATCGCCTCACCCAAGCAATTGGCGGAATTGCTGTTCAGCGAACTGAAACTGCCGGTCAACAAACGGACTAAAACGGGCCCCAGCACCGACGCGAGTGTGCTCGAAGAGCTGGCGGGAATGCATCCGCTGCCGGCGAAAATCGTCGAGCATCGCCAATATGCCAAGTTGCTCAACACCTACGTCGATGCGCTCCCCGCGATGGTGCATCCGGAAACGAAGCGCGTGCACGCGTCATTTAACCAAGTCGTGGCAGCCACGGGCAGGCTCAGCTCCAGTAGTCCCAACTTGCAAAACATCCCGATTCGCACGGCCGAAGGCCGCGAGATTCGCTCGGCCTTCAAAGCCGGTCCGCCGGGTTGGAAGCTCTTGGCCGCCGATTATTCGCAGATCGAACTCCGAGTGCTGGCACACTTTTCCGAGGACGAAACGCTCTGCCAGGCTTTCGCCAATAACGAGGATATCCACACGCTGGTGGCGAGCCAGGTCGAAAACGTGCCGCTCGCGGAGGTCGATTCCGCCATGCGCCGCCGGGCGAAAGCGGTCAACTTCGGTATCATCTACGGTCAAAGCCCCTTTGGCCTGGCCAAAGGATTGGGAATCACCAAAGACGAGGCGGCCACGTTTATTGAAACCTATTTCGCGCGTTACCCCGGCGTGTTGCGATTTATGACCGAGACACTCACCCGCTGCCGCCAACAAGGATACGTGTCGACGCTCTTGGGCCGCCGCCGCTCAGTGCAAGGCGTGCGCGCCGTGCCGCTCGGTTTGCGCGAGGAGAAGTCCGGCGCGCTCCGCCAACTGAACCTCGCCGAGCGCACCGCCGTCAATACGGTGATCCAAGGCTCGGCGGCCGATCTGATTAAATTGGCGATGATCGGCATCGCCCGAAAGTTGGCCGAGTCCAACTTGCCGGCGACCATGCTGCTGCAAATTCACGACGAACTGGTGTTCGAAGTCGCGCCGGACAGAATCGACGATTTGGCTCGGCTGGTGGTCGAAGAAATGAGCGGCGTGATGTCGTTGGCAGTACCGCTGGGGGTCGATGTCAAATTCGGCGACAATTGGGCCGAATGCGAATCGTGGCAGGAAACTTGAACTGGTCCCGCTGGATTTTCAATTGGTAATAGGCCAAACGGGCCGACAGTTAATAGCCAGGGGCGTTAGCCCCTGGAAAGGATCGTCATTGAATCTTGAGCCCCAAGGGGGCGATAGTACGCTCGTAATTTGATCGACTGACGCCCCGTTGGGGCTAACGAGCCCTTTGGATCGCATACCAGGGGCTGACGCCCCTGGCTAGTAACTTTTGCCGCTTTGCGGCTAATCCGCACAAGATCACCGAGGTGATTCTGCAAAGGTTAACCATGCTCATCATCGGCCTCACGGGTGGAATCGCCAGCGGCAAATCGGCCGTCGCGGCGGAGCTCAGCCGGCTTGGAGCCGTGGTGCTCAACGCCGACGAGGCCGCCCATCGGGTGATCAATGACCCCGAGGTAAAGCAGTTGCTCACCGAACGGTGGGGCCAGGAAATCCTGCTCGCGGGTGGCAAGGTGAACCGTCAAGCCGTCGCTGAGCGTGTGTTTTCACCTGATGCAGCGAGCAGCGGGGAACGCGAATTTCTCGAAAATCTGCTGCATCCGCGGATTCGCGCCGAGTTTGAAACGGAACTTGAAAAACTCAAAAATGCCGGCGTTCCCGCTGCCGTCATCGACGCCCCGCTCCTGTTGGAAGCGGGTTGGGACGAAATCTGCGGTGTTTTGCTGTTCGTCGATAGCCCCCGCGAGGATCGCCAGCGGAGGGCGGAACTGCTGCGGAATTGGAGTGAAGCGGATTTCGCAGCACGAGAAGCCGCCCAAATGCCGATAGAAGAAAAAAGACGCCGAACCACGCATGGAATCGTCAACGACGGCACGCTTGAGCAGCTCCAGATGCGCGTGCGGGACTTTTGGCTCGTGGTGAAAAACAAGAATTCATTGTGAAAATCGCCAGCACGATGGCTTCCCTTGTATTGGCTGGTGTGTCATAATGCTTGCACAGGCCGCTGGTTCACCACCACGGCCCCCCGCCTGACACGAATCGAGTGTCAAAAAATCCCGCCAGATTCGCTTTCCCTTTTATTCGTTTTCCTGCCATAATGCGGAGTATCTCCCCCGGGAGTGTCTCCTCATGCATCCTCGCTTTCCTTTTTCGCATTTTGCACCC
>JBGTMM010000201.1:0-4657 GCA_041743635.1 Bythopirellula sp. | reverse complement strand
ATGTGAAACCGCTTTCGCGTGGCGACGAAATTTTGGCATGGATGGCAAACCTGGGAAGTAGCAAGAGCTGTAAGGAAGAAGGGGAGAGAAGCCCGCTGGGGGGGCTATCGCACTTACACAATTATATCCATTCCAATTTTGTTCACAATGTTTTGGTGGCAATTGGCGGGATAGCCGCAAAGTGAATAAAACATGGCGGGCAGGCAGCTAGAAACGTGTTACTCACAATTCGTGCCATTCACTTGATTCGTGGTCACTCTCTGCGACTCTCGGATTGCGATAGCAAGCCGCGTTCATCGAGAATTTGCCTGAGCACGGGTTCAACGGTTTTGCGCAGTTTGCCGTTGGCATAGCCTATCCAAGTGACGTCCGACTCCGTATCGAGCGGCACATCGACCGGCACGCCGTTGGGTGTGCAAATCACGACACCCGATTCCTCGGCGATCAGTTTCGTGCAGATGTCATAGGGGTGGCAGCAATGGCCGAGCGTGCCGCCACGTTGCTGGACAGCGTCCGCCAACAACGGCCGCAAGTCAGCGACGAATCGATCGTGCCCCATCATCAGTCCCGCGAGTTGCCCAGCCGTCGAAGCGTATTGATCTTCAAAAATGCGGGCCTCCCCCGGCTGATTCCCCGCGAGCAAACGATGGGAAAGCTCGTCGGCAATTTTTCCGATCATGTCGCGGCCTCCCGCAAAAAAGCTGCAGACCGTTGCGTAGCCATGTGCCAGCGTTTCCGCGGTGGAAGGTTGCAACTCAAGCGGCTCGCTCACACCGGTGAGTCGGTTGGTCCGCTCCGCGTGGGCACCCTTCCCTTCGATCGCCCAAAACGAATCGCACAAATGCTGTTTCACCAACGGCAACTCGGTTTGCACGGCAACTTGAATGTCGGCCAAGCTGGTCGCATCCCCGCAATTGGGTGCCGCCGCGGTGAGAATCCACGCAGGCCGTTTTTGATACATCAGCCCCCGCGTGCCATCGATGGGATCAACAATCAAACGCCAGTCGGCATCCGCTGCCGCCGCGCCAGCCGGCAAAACGATTTTTCCCTCGGGCACTCCTTCGCCAATTAAGACGATGGGGCCATGCGCTGCGATCTCTTCGTTGATTCCGGCAAGCAGCGATTCTTCGGCGATGCGATCAATGGCGTAAACAGTATCACCCGCCGCCATTGTCGCCTCGCCACACAACTCCTCGAAGGATTGCGATTCGCAAGCGGCAATGACGCGCTCGCGCACCCCTTGATGAATGCGCCGCATGGCGGCCAGCAGTTGATCGTTGGGGAGTGGCGTCTTCACAAACGTGTCGCTTGGAAAGATGGGCAAGTAGCGAAATAGGAATTCAAACTATATCCTGTCGCCACGGCAACATGAAGAGTCGATTTGTGACCTTTTTTCTCCGCGATTCGGCTCACCCCGTTGGTACCTCATCACCAATATGCGAAGATTGCTGCGTTAGCCCACCTTTTGTGTGTTCCGGTTTGATACCCACCCTAATAGAATGAGCAGTGTATGTGGAAGCAGATTTTCTCAGTCGTTCTCTTATGTATTGTCGCTCATCCCGTGTTGGCCGAGGAAGCCGCCAAGAATTGGCCCGGCTTCCGCGGCCCGGAATTCACGGGCGTCGCACCAGAGGCGAAACCCCCCACCGCCTGGAGTGAAACCGAGAACGTCAAATGGAAAGTCGAACTCCCCGGCCGAGGCAGCGGTTCCCCCATGGTCTGGGGTGATCGCATCTACCTGCAAACCGCCATTAAAACTGATCGCACCGCCGATGGCCCTCCCGAAACTGCGGCGCGTGAATCAACGATTCGTTTCCAGTTGGCCAGCGGCACTGGGCAATTACTTGCCCAAGCCGAATCGACTCCAGCCACGGAACCCACTCCCCCCACTGACAGAGCGGAAGGCGAAAGCCGCGGCGAAGGTCGCCGGGGACGACGTGGCGGTGGAGGCGGGGGATTTGGAGGTGGAGGCGGTCGCGGCGAAGTGCCCACCAACTACCATCAATTCGTCGTGTTGTGTCTCGACCGCAAGACGGGCAAAACCCTTTGGCAGCAAATTGCGGCCGAGGCGATTCCTCACGAAGGACACCATGGCACGGCCAGCTTTGCTTCCTCCACGCCCGTCACCGATGGCAAGAACATTTACGTGTCGTTCGGTTCGCGCGGAATTTATTCCTACGATATGGACGGCAATTTGCGTTGGAAAAAAGACCTGGGGATCATGCACACTCGCCACATGTTCGGCGAGGGTTCCTCTCCCGCGCTGCATGGCGACACCCTGGTGATCAACTGGGACCATGAAGGCCAATCGTTTATCACGGCGCTTGACGCCAACACCGGGGAAACAAAATGGAAAGTCGACCGCGACGAGGAAACCACCTGGAACACGCCGCTTATCGTGGAACACAGCGGCAAGACCCAAGTGATTGTCAACGGCATGAACCGCGCTCGGAGCTACGACCTGGAAAACGGCGAGGTCATTTGGGAATGTGGCGGGCAAGCGATGGGTGCCGTCCCCACGCCCGTGGTCTATAAAGATCTCGCCTTCTTGATGACCGGCCATCGCGGCGCGGCCTTGTATGCCATTCCGCTCAATGCCCAGGGAGACATCACCGATACTGACAAGATCGCTTGGAAGCTCGATCAAGATACGCCCTATGTTCCTTCGCCGCTGCTATACGACGACCAACTTTATTTCACGAAGTCGAACAACGGCATACTTTCCTGCTATCAAGCGGAATCGGGTGAGCAAGTCTTCAAGGCCCGGCGCATCCCCGGCATCGACATGCTGTACGCCTCACTCGTGGGTGCGGATGGCCGAATTTATATCGCCGGCCGAAATGGCGCGACCGTTGTAATAAAGCATGGCCCCGAGTTTGAAGTCATCGCGACCAACCAACTGGACGAACCGATCGATGCCACTCCGGCCTTAGTGGGCAACGAAATCATCATCCGCGGCGAGAAGTCGCTTTACTGTATTAGCGAAAATTGAAGGGAGCAGCGACCCTAGCCGGACCGCCACGCGGTCCGGGATAATCGACTAAGACGAACGATTGATCCTGCACGGCGCGCAAAATGAATTATTGATCTTTGCGCCACGAATGAGCTGTGCAGGACCTGCCGGACTCGATAATTCTAGGACGTTGCTAGCATTGCTCGGGTTCTTTCATCGCGCAATCATCAATAAGAGCAGAGTTAACTGAAAAATTGCCCCCGGCCAGCCGCTGGGAAAGCATCCAAGATGTGCCGAATCGTCGGCTGTTGGACATCTTTTGGCCACACGACTTCGACCACGTCAAAGCGGCTGGGGTATTCGAACAGCCCGTGGAATTTCAAGAAAGCGAGCGCCGCGCGGGTGAGCCGCTGCTGCCGTGCGAGATCCACGGCCTCGGCTGGTTGCGTGGTCGCATCAAGCCGCCGCGTTTTCACCTCGACGAACACCACCGTCTGTCCATCGACCGCGATAATATCGACCTCGCCATACCGCTGCCTTAGCCGCGTGGTCACGATGCGATAACCCAATCGCTGGAGAAACTTAGCCGCGGCGATTTCCCCACGCTCGCCAAGCGGCTTGGATCGAACCGAAAACGGGAACATTGAGAACAAAAACAAGAAGGGCCGACGCACTGTCTCTGCCATATCTGTGAGTGTGCTACTTCGCCGTTTTCGCGCGGTTATCCGTACGCCGTTCCTTCAAGCGGGTGGCTTTGCCGGAGAGTTCACGCAGGAAGTACAGCTTGGCCCGCCGCACCACGCCGCTTCGCTTCACTTCCACCTTGGCGATCCGCGGTGAATGAATCGGGAACTTGCGCTCGACCCCTTGGCTGTCGACAATGCGGCGCACCGTGAACATTTCCTTCGCGCCCGAGCCGCTCCGCGCGATCACCACGCCGGAGAAGATCTGAATTCGTTCCTTGTCGCCTTCGAGAATGCGAGTATGCACGTCGACCGTGTCGCCGATTTCAAACTGAGGAACGTCCGTTTTCAAGCTCGATTGTTCAACAAGCTTCATAATATCTTGGCTCATGGAATTTTTCTTTCAGATAATGCGACCCTGGGAATGCCATCCCCGGGCTTAGGTAATCTCTGATTCTTCGCCGCCGACGAGCAAGTCAGGTCGCCGCTGGCGGGTTCGTTCAATACTGTTTTGTTTTCGCCAAGCGGCAATCTGCGTGTGGTCGCCGCCGAGCAAAACTTCCGGGACTTGGTGCCCGCGATACTCGCGCGGACGCGTGTATTGGCCGTGTTCCAAAAGTCGGTTGCCGGTCGAAAAGGAATCGTCCCGGCTACTGTCTTCATCGCCCAAAACTCCCGGCACGAGACGGATCACCGTGTCGATCACCGTCATCGCCGCGACTTCGCCCCCATTGAGAACAAAATCGCCGACCGAGATTTCCTCGGGCTCGAGAATATCGCTCACACGCTGGTCGAAGCCCTCGTACCGTCCGCACAACAGCAACAATCGCTTATGCATGGCGAGTTCTTCGACCACCTGTTGGTTCAGTATTCTCCCTTGCGGGGTCAACAAAACCACATGCCCCGGGCTTTCGCCTTGGGTTTGTACTTCCTCGACCGCTTCTACGGTAGGCTCGGGTTTAATAACCATCCCCGGACCGCCCCCGAAGGGACGATCATCGACACATTGGTGCTTGTCTCG
>JBGTMM010000200.1:0-7087 GCA_041743635.1 Bythopirellula sp. | reverse complement strand
ACCGACGCCGAAAGCTCGATCCGCGATGCCGACTTCGCATCCGAGACGGCTGCCCTCACGCGGGCGCAGATTCTGGTGCAGTCTGGCACGACCGTGCTGCAAATTGCGAACTCGAATCCGCAGAACGTGTTGGCCCTGCTCCAACGGTAATTCGCGGTAAATATACGAAGCCGGCTCGGCCCCAAAGGCCGTGCCGGCTTTTTTTGTTGCTTCGCACTGGGTTTTCTGTTGGCTGGCACTGGCTTTTCTGACCGATACTTTCGGTAGAGTCCGCGACTACATGCTAGCGGTGCGCGCAACCACGTAACGCCCGGGGATGGCAATCCCCGGGTCGGTCCCACGGAGTGCGATCCGTGGGCGTTAGGCGTTTTCTATGGGACGAATCACAACAAGCGTAGGCCTCATCAGCGGTCTCAATATCAAAGAGATTGTCGATCAATTGATCGACATCGCGGCCATTCCGCGCGACACGCTCACGGCTCGCACCAAGGATTTGCAGTCGCAACAAGGAGCCATTGGGGCGCTCTCGGCCAAGTTGCTGAGCATTCAGTTCGAGATCGGCAAGCTGGCTGGTAGCACCCTTTATAACTCCAAGAAGGCGACCTCAAGTGATGCCACGGTGCTCACAGCGTCGGTTTCCAATTCCACCACGGCGGTGAATTCCACGTACTCATTCACTCCCGTGCGCACGGCCAGTGCCCAGCAATTGGTGAGTCAACGCTTTGCGAGCAAAGACGCGACGTTTGGAGCGCAAACTTTCGCGTTCCGCACCGGCGGATTTGTTGATAAAGGAATCTCGCTCGACGAACTCAACGCCGGCTTGGGGGTGCGGCTTGGTGAGATTCGCATCACCGACAAGAGCGGCGAAGAAGCCGTCATTGATCTCCGCTTTGCCACAAACATCGACGACGTGCTCAACGCGATTAACTCGAACACCGCGATCAATGTCATGGCTGAAATCGTGGGGGACACGATCCGGCTGACCGACGGCACGGGGCAACTGGGCACGCTGAGCGTGCAAGAAGTCAACAACGGCTTTACGGCCGCCGATTTGGGACTTGCGGGAATTAGTGCAACAGGTGGCACAACCACCGCAACAGGGGCCGACATTATCCGGCTGCACTCCGACACCCGGCTCAGCAAGCTCAACGACGGCAATGGGGTGTATTTCACCAACAGCACAACAGCCATTGACGATTTGGTGTTCGAGTTTGCCGATGGATCGGGGCCGATCGGACTGAATCTCACGGGGTCCGAAACTCTGGGCGATATTGTCGACGCCATCAATGATGCCGACTACTTGGCGGGCAAAGTCACCGCCGCGATCGCGGCCGATGGCAATCGCTTGCAACTCACCGATTTGACCACCGGCTCCGAATCGTTCTCCGTTTCCAACGGAATCTTGGGAACAGCCGCCGATGATTTGGGGCTTTCCGGGGCCGCGGTCGGCACCACGATCACGGGGGCACGACTGACTTCGGGGCTTCGCGACACACTCTTGAGTTCGGTCAATGGCGGCGCTGGGATCGAAACCTTCGGTAATCTCGAGATCACCAATCGCGACGGCGTGCTCGCCACCATCAATTTATCCGGCGTCGAAACTCTCTCCGAGTTAGTGGCCGCGATCAATACGCAAGCAACCGACGTGACCGCGGCGATCAATTCCAATCGCAGCGGCATTGAACTTACCGACACCTCGGGCGGCACGTCAAGCAATTTTATCGTCGCGAGCGCGGGAAGTGCGACGATTGCCCAGGATTTGGGCATCGCGCTCAACGCCGCAGGCACGCAAGTGGGCAGCGGCTCGCTGGATCGGCAGGTGCTCAGTGAAGCGACGTTGCTTTCCGACATCCGGGGCGGCCAAGGAATTACGACGCTCGGCGATATTGCGATCACCGATACCGCCGGCGTTAAAAAAACGATTGATCTCGACCCGAAGGACAATCACGCCAAAACGCTGGGCGACGTGATCGACCGCATCAACGCATCGACTGTCGGCGTGGAAGCGCGGCTCAATGACGCCGGTGATGGCATTATTCTGATCGACACCGTGGGCGGGGCAGGCAAAATCACCGTGGCCGATTCCAGCGGCTCCGTGGCCACCGATCTCAACTTGGTGGGAACCAGCGTCGCGGTTGACATCGAGGGCATACCGACGCAAGTGATCGACGGCACGACGGTCAATTCGCTGGAAGTCGAGGCGGGCGATACGCTCGAGGAAGTCGTCACGAAAATCAACGCTTTCAACAGAGGGGTCACGGCTTCGCTATTGAACGACGGCCAAGGGGCGCGGTTGTCGCTCACCGTGAATAAGACGGGTGCGGCTAACGCAATCCTGCTCGATCTGGATGAAGCCAGCTTCCAATTTCAAGAAATCACCACCGCGCAAGATGCCTTGCTCCAATTTGGCACGATTCAGCAATCGGGCGGCGGAATTTTGGTGACCTCGGCCAGCAACACCTTCAGGGAAGTAGTGAGCGGCGTCAACCTCACTATTCAAAAACCAAGCACCTCGGCCATAAATGTGTCGGTATCCTCGAATGACTCTGCTTTGGTCACGACCGCCGAAGAATTTGTGAAGGCGTACAACTCTCTCCGCGACGATTTGGATAAGCTCACCGATTTCGACGCAGATGCGTTGACGACCGGGCTTCTGTTCGGAACCAATGAAGCTTTGCGCGTCGACACCGAACTTTCTCGGCTCCTGACCGACAAATTTTTCGGTTTAGGCACGTTCGATTCCCTCTCGGATGTGGGGATCATTGTTAACGGAGAAGGCAAGCTGGAACTCATTAAATCAGTTTTTCAGGATGCGTTTATCACCGATCCGGAGGGGTTACAAACATTTTTTGGCGATGATGACCAAGGTGGGGTTGTTTCCCGTTTTGATGATGCGATCAAACGGCTCGCCGGAACCGACAACGGCTTGTTAACCAACCGCACTAAATCTTTGCAGGACACAATTGACACTAACACTGATCGCATTGAAGACATGGATGAGTTTCTCGACAGGCAACGCGAGAAGCTTCTCCTTCAATATGCTCAGCTCGAGTCGATCCTGGCCGATTTCCAAGCCACGCAATCCGCGTTGTCATCGTTTACTCCCCTGTCCCCGCTCTCCACGCTGAGATCGCGCAATTAGTTCAACAATGAGAAGGTCGCTTCATGGCGGGAAATACGCAATATTTGGCAAGCAAAGTTCTGACGGCAGCGCAACCGCGTTTGCATCTGATGCTGATTGAGGGAGCCTTACGGCATTGTCGTGTCGCGCAGCAAGCGACCTCGCCAGGGCTTGGCGCGGATTTTCAAGCGGCGTTGAACAAAGCCATGGAGATCGTCGAAGAGTTGGTCAACAGCGTAACGGGTCAATCAAGCGAAATCTCGCGGAAGCTCGAAGAGCAATACGCGTTTCTGTTTCGAGAATTGGCGAGTTGCCGCCTGTCACTGGACTTTGTAAAACTTGCGACATGCGTGAAGCTGCTCGATTTCGAGCGCGAAACCTGGAAGCTCGTCTGCGACAGAACCGATCCCCCAGCCGTCAATCGCGCGGCGGTCGTCGCGCCCCACTTTCGTGCAGACACACTTTCGTCGCGCGGAAGTTTCTCGTTCGAGGCATAATGCCGTTTGCGGCTCTACCGCTAAGCCGCAAGCGCTCCCGCTTGCGGTTTTACGAGGGCAACTCTATTATCCAGTGCTGAGGCTCGCCCACACCATTGGAGATTCACTCTTGTCCACCATTGAAACCAGGCAACTTATTCGCGTCGGCCACAGCCCCGATCCCGACGACGCGTTCATGTTTCACGCCCTCACCAACGGCCGCGTCGACACTGGTCGCTTTATGTTCACGCATGAGCTTGTCGACATCGAGACCCTTAATCAGCGTGCTTTTCGCTCCGTGCTCGAGCTAACCGCGCTGAGCATCCACGCCTATGCGTTCTTGCATGATCGCTACGCAATCTGCAATTGCGGAGCAAGCATGGGGGATGGCTATGGGCCAATGGTGGTGGCGCCAAAATCATTTTCACTCGACGAGTTAAAAGGAAAAGTCATCGCGATTCCCGGCAAACTTACCAGCGCATTTCTTGCGTTGCGACTCTGCCTGGGCCAGGATTTTGAGCACGTCCTCGTGCCGTTCGACGAAATCATTCCCGCAGTGTGCCGAGGCGAGTACCAAGGAAAAACCTTGGATGCAGGGCTGATTATCCACGAGGGCCAACTCACCTATGGCGATCATGACCTGAAGTTGATCGTCGATCTCGGCGTTTGGTGGAAAGAACTGACCGGCTTGCCGTTGCCGCTGGGCGGGAACGGCGTTCGCAAGAATCTTGGCGTCAAAACGATGCAGGACGTGCAAAAGCTGTTGTACGCCAGCATCAAGTACGGTCTAGACCACCGTGCCGAAGCGCTCGATTATGCCCAGAAATATGGCCGCGACCTGGACCGCGCGAAGGCCGATCGCTTCGTCGGCATGTACGTGAACGATTGGACACTCGACTTCGGCAACGCGGGCCGCGAAGCGGTGGCACGCTTTCTGGCGATGGGTTACGAGCAAGGCGTCTTGCCGAAGCTGGTCGTGCCGGAGTTCGTGGAACTGTGAAAACCACGTTGGCACGGAAAGCGTGTTCAATTGTCATTCCGAAGGAGGCTTGCCGACTGAGGAATCTGGCTTGCCAATCCCAATACGTATTGCGCGTGTGAGGGTTCAACCCAGATTCCTCTAGTCGCGGAACTCCTATCGGAATGACACTTATTCGCTCCCTGGTGCAATTGCGAAACGTTCAGTCAAAATAATCCGGCTCGTTGCCCGGTGCCCATTTGATGTTGCAGCCGATACTGGGCTTCTGATCCGCGCTGGGTTTCTTGCCAGCAAGCACGGCATCGAGGGCCGCCCGCAGATCCTCCCCCGTGACGGGAATGCCGCTGTCGGGGCGACTGGAATCGAGCTGCCCGCGATACACCAATTTCTGATCGGCATCGAACAAGAAAAAGTCGGGCGTGCAGGCGGCATGATAGGCCTGGGCGACTTCTTGCGTTTCGTCGTAGAGATATGGGAACACGTAGCCGCGTTCTTCCGCCTCGGCGACCATCTGCTCGGGGGAATCGGCGGGATGGCTGGCCACGTCGTTCGAGCTGATCGCCACGACGGCCACGCCGCGCTCCATGTAATCGCGTCCCAATTGAGCGAGTTGCTCAGCCACGTGTTTCACAAATGGGCAGTGGTTGCAAATGAACATGACCAACAGGGCCGGGGCCCCCTTAAAATCCCCGCGCGACACGATCTTGCCATCAACGTTCATCAAAGAAAAATTGGGGGCCGAAGTTCCCAGGGGCAACATCGTGCTAGGCGTGCGGGCCATGGTCAAAACTCCTCGCGAAGAAAGCGTATGCGAATATCGCCCCACGGCTGTCCCAACGGCCAAGGGGAATGGAATACCTGCAATTATCTAAGATCACGGGCTTTTCAGCAATGCTCGGCCTGTTCGTTGACAGTAATCGTCCGAATTTCAATAATTGTTAGTCCTTGCCGCGTGAGCCGCACCCTCGATTCTGTGATCGAGAACCGCTAGGCATGACGATACGTAATAAATTACCACTCAACAGTTGATTTCCGGACCGGCCGTGCCGCCTTGTTGCTCACCGCCTGACCGATTTGCGGAGGATGTACTCAGATGGGTTCCGTTGCCGAAGTAAACGACACGAATTTTGACACCGAAGTGCTTCAATCGACTGAACCAGTGTTGGTCGACTTTTGGGCCCCCTGGTGCGGACCCTGCCGACAAATTGCTCCGCTAGTCGAGCAACTGGCCGGCGAGAATGCCGGCTCGGCTAAAATTTTTAAGCTCAACGTGGATGATGCCCCGCAGGCCGCGCAAAACTACGGAGTGAGCAGCATTCCGACGCTGATGGTGTTTAAGAACGGCGAGGTGGTCGACCGCTTCGTCGGCGTGCAACCCAAGACCCGCCTGCAAGACGCGATCGACGCCGCCAAGGCGTGATTTGTTAACCGAGATGCGCAGCAGAGCGTGTGATTCGACATTAAACCGCTGCCATCACCGCATGGCAGCGGTTTTTGTACGACCGGCACAATAGTCGCGTTTCAAGTCTTTGGTGGAGAGCTGTTAAGTAGTCCCATCAATGACTTTTGGCGGTAGCTGCATAACCAAAGCGTTGTAAGAAAGATACATACCACGCCGGTGGCTCCGGTACAGGGCCTAGTGTTTCACCTTCAGCGTCGCTTCCCGTAATTATGCCTCGAACCAACCGAGGAGATATTGCAATAACCTGTGGATGAGAATTTTTGAAATTTAGGCGGCGTGCTTGGTTTCTTTCTCTCCGTTGATGAACTTGATTCCTTGGAGGACGTTGGGCAGGATGTCGGAACCGCTGAGCGCTCTCCATTTTTTCTCGGCGGACCTCATCAGCTTGTAGACCATCGTCAGGCAGGCCACGCGACGGCCGCTGCCCTTGGTTTTCTTGGTTCGCAGACGCACGGTGGCGAAGGTACTCTCGATCGGATTGGTCGTGCGCACGTGCTTCCAGTGTTCGGCGGGGAAATCGTACCTCTTCGACTCCGACTTACTTAAAGTACTCAACATTATTTTTGTCGAAGTCGGCGTCGGTGTAGCCGTTGTTGACCTTGATGTTTAGATAGGTGTAAGCCTCTTCCAGGGGCGGCTGTTCACCAGGGTTCGCCGGCCACATATAGGCGGCATAGCGAATGGGGAGCTTCAACTCATTGTCCATAAAAATCTCCGCCTTGTAGAAGCGGAAGTTCTGGCGGGGAATCGGGTGAACCACTTCGATCAACGTGCAGGCGCGGCCGTTGATCGCGCTTTGCTTGGCTTGCACTTCGCACTCGCCGAATTGAGTGTCGTTCGTGCCGACCATGGCTAGCTCGGCCATGAGGTTCCGCACGCCGAGTTTCATGATCGGGTATTTCTGTCCCGCCATTGCCAGCCGGCCATCGGGATCGAGTTCGAACTGGCCCAATCGCTTGCGGAACCCGCAGTCACGCGCCACCAGCAAACCCTTGGCGGCATTCGGGCCGTCCATGTAAAGACACTCGCGGCCTTTGTGGGGCTGCAGG
>JBGTMM010000199.1:0-5386 GCA_041743635.1 Bythopirellula sp. | reverse complement strand
CGGCCCAATTGTCAGACGATCTGTTCGATGAGCCGGCCGGAGATCCGATTCCGCAGCTTGAAGAACGGATCGATGCTATTGAAGAGGCCGTTGAGAACGAAATTGATCGCCGCGGCCGCGAGCCGGCAAAGCTCGTCCAAGAACCTGAAAACCAAGAGCCTGAAAACTTAGCTGTAGTGCCCTCTGACGATGCCCAAGAGAGTAGCCAAATTGACGGTGAGAACGCCACGGAGAACGATTTGAATTTCGAATTGCAAACTCCGGAGAAACAACAACCCGAAGTCGTACGGCCTTATCAAGATGAACAGGACGCCCGGATGGCTGACGAGCTTCGCGAGAGTCAAGAGAGTTGCGAGGAAGAGCTCGCCGCGTTACGAAGCGATCGCATTAATAGCGTCGATCTGAACATTGGCGTCGATGGCGTAGCGGGCGAAGATTATCCTTACGAGTGCGCCTTGGGGGAGGAACAACTCGAGCCGCGCGTGTGGCCCGAAATCACTTACACTTGGAGAGCCTCGGCCTTGTGCCACAAGCCGCTCTACTTCGAGGACGTGCAACTCGAGCGCTACGGCCACTCGTGGTTACCCGACGTGCAACCCTTGGTTTCGGGCGCGCATTTCTTTAGTTCCATCGCGATCCTGCCCTATAAGATGGGTCTCGAAACGCCGACCGAGTGCATCTACGCCTTGGGGCATTATCGCCCCGGAAGTTGTGCGCCCTATTACATCGAGGCGCTCCCGTTCACCTGGCGGGCGGCGGCGTTCCAAACCGGCGTAGTCACGGGCATCCACTTCGCGCTACCCTAGCCGCGACGCAACACGTCGCACGGAATCCGATACCGCGTTACAATCGAGCGCATGAAAGCTCTCACACGCGCAGAATCTCGGGACGTTGATCGCCATGCGACAAACGAACTTGGCATTCCCGGCATTGTGCTGATGGAAAACGCCGGCCGAGGCGTGGTCGACATTTTATTTAGCCGTGAAGCAACGCTTCACACGGTCCTCATCCTCTGCGGCAAAGGCAACAACGGCGGGGACGGCTTTGTGATCGCCCGGCACCTGGAAATTCGTGACGTGAGGGCACGAGTGGCTCTTCTCGCTCCACCAGCCGAATTTTCCGGCGATGCGAAAATGAACTTCCAGATTCTTGAGCGCATTCAGGTGCCAATCTCCGATCTGTCCAAATCTGACGATTTGCAGGCTGATCTCGACGAACTCGCAACGGGCGCTGACTGGCTCGTTGATGCGATGCTCGGAACGGGAGCCGTCGGCGAGCCGAGCGAACCGTATCGCACGGCCATTGAGTGGCTGAACCAGCAAGCGTTTCCCAAATTGGCCGTCGATCTCCCCAGCGGACTCGACTGCGACACGGGTGAGTCTTCAACGGCCACCGTGCGGGCCGACGTGACTTGCACGTTTCACGCGCCGAAAGTGGGTTTTTCGACGCCGCAAGCGCAGGAATTTCTGGGTGAGTTGGAAGTCGTAGCGATTGGGATTCCCGCGGGAATGCATTTAGAGGCTCGGTGACATTTGAAAAAGGTGTTCTACATTTTGTTGGCGAGCACGTTCTTAGTCTTGGGAATTATCGGAATCTTAATCCCTGGACTTCCCACGACGCCTTTTCTGCTAGTCAGCAGTTATTTCGCCGCACGTTCTTCGCCGCGGTTCCACAACTACTTATTGTCCTCGAAACTAGTCGGGCCAAACCTTCGGGATTGGCAAGAACAAAAGGGGATTCGATCACACAAGAAATGGGAGGCCACGGCATTGGTGGTGATTGCCTTGGCGATTCTCGCTTATACCTCTCCGCTGCCCTCCCTCGGCCAAGGGATCGTGTTTTTGCTGGGATTCGTGGGTCTGTGCGTCATCTGGTCGTTACCCACGATTTCGTAACCCACAATCACTGACGGTTTCCCCCTGACATGGCGGGAGTGGTCATTCTAAACTGGAAGGCTTGCCCTCCAGCGATTCACTCCGCTGGCGCTTCGTGTCGCGGCTAACGGATATTTATCTCGAAATGACTCGCATCTTTCCCACGCTCGCCTCATTGTCACTCGGACTGTTTCTAGCGTCGATTGTGATAGGTTTCATGATCGGTGACCTGTACAACAATCCCACCGAAGCGACCTTCCGCTTGCGCGGGGTCCACATGCTCACCGGCACCGCGGCGGCGCTTGCGGTCGTGTTCGTTCACAGCATCGTCGTGACCTACTTCATCGGCACGAGTCGCTGGTGCAAGGAAGTCACCGAAACCTATCGCCTCGATCCCGGTCCGCTACGACGAAGCACCCTGCTCAAACGACGGACGTTCCCCTGGTGCGTGATGGGGATGCTAACGGTGGTTGCTGTTGGGGCGCTCGGGGCGGCTTCCGATCCCGGCACGGGGCGATCCAACACGGCGGATATGGTGGATGTTCACCTGATCGCGGCGCTGAGCGGCTTGGCGTTCATCGCCTGGACCTATTTCCAAGCGTGGCAGAATATCGCCGAGAACCAGTTGGTGATTCAGGAAATCGTCGGCTTGGTGGCCAACATCCGACGCGCGCGGGGGCTCGATACTCACCTGTCCGAGGTCGATCTTGCCACTCAGGACCCGTAAGTTCGGTGCAAACCGACCCCCGTTGATGACGAAATCGGCTGATTTTTTGCCTGGCCGTGCGGGACGCCCCTGACAAGCGGACGCCGGGAATTATACTAAGAAGTTCGTAATAGCGGGGTCAATCTCGGCCTCCAATTGTTCTCCAAAGAAGGTTTGCACGAGTATGCCTAAAGCCATGACGATTGCCGGCATGGTCGTCGCGGCCTTGGTGTTGCTTGTGTTTACGCTCGATCTGGTGCTGGGCATTCCCTTCGGCACGGGGATGAATGCCATGCACATCGGCGCAATTCTCGCCGCCGCCATCTTGGGCTATGTGAGCTTCTCGACGTTTCGTGAACAGAAGTGAAGAAGCTGTTAGCACCTAGCGATCGGCCTCGTGCAGATGAGATATCACGAAAAAAGGTCAGGGCAAGCCGATCCGTCGTCTTGCACTGACCTCTATCCTGAAGCAAAACACAAGGCTGTGTTTCGCCCTCCCGTTATGCAGAGAATATCGGCCAAGTACGCTGGCGAGCTATAGCCGAATTATCTGGATAGTAGGTTGTTGGCAAGACATTTCGATTGGAAAAACGGGGCTGATTAGCGAAGAAAAATCGGGCAGGCTCCCCTTGCGGAGAGCCTGCCCACTTTCAACCGGCCCCGCCACAAACCATACTCCCCAGTAGGTTCGCGGCAAGGATACCGGCACGGACTACCCGCCGAAGCGGGCTTTGGATTGTTACTGTCCAGGCTGGGGAATGTGCTCGACCGCCGCTGGATTGCCATAGAGTGGGGACTGCGGATCGACAGGAATTTTGGGGATGGCGGGTTGGGGAACTGGCAGTTCGCTCGGCAATGTCTGGCCTGGGAGCGCCTGCGCCGGCAGCAAGGGAATCCCTGCGGGATCGCCCAACTGCAAGCTGGTTAGCAGCGGATCGCCTGCGAGCGAAATGCTGCCCAGGATTTGAAACTCCGCGGATTCGACATTCGCCAGATATTGGCACTCTTCGCCAGGCATTCCGCGATCGGCGAAGCAGCCTTCCATGGGGTACAGGCCATCAGCACAGATATTCGTGGGGCAGATCGGGCCAGCGGCGCACATGCCGCCACGGCAACCGTGCTGACACAACAGGTGCGGACCGCAGCCGGGGCGGTAAGGCCCGCAGTAAGCAACAGGGCAGCAACCGCACTTGCGAGCGTAGATATGATTCCGCCAGCAATAGTGGAAGCATCCATAGGGGCTGCAATAACCGAGATAAAGTGCGTGGCATCGCCGACAAGCGGGCGAGGTTGTGCAAGAACACTTGCAGGGGCTAAAGAGCCCATAGCGGCAAGAATCGCAGTGCCGGGGGACGAAGTAATCGCTGTTGGTGTTCCAGGCACAGCCGCCGTCGGCGGTGGGAACGACCGAGCCGTGCGTTTGCCAGAACAAGCGGGCTTCGGCCTGCGTGGCCCAACCGCAGAGCATGGTCCAGCCGCAAAGCAGCAGCAGACTCAATAATGCTGGGGAGCGCATTGTGTCATCCAATTGATTGTGTTTGAATTTGAAGGGCGTTGACAATGGCGACCATTGTCTCACTGTTGAATCATGGGTCAGAACGAGGTGTTGAGCAAACGCCACATGCCCAGTATTGCCGTCACTAAAGTTTTCCGCGCCGTTATAATCCCACCCCAACCGACAAGCACCACTGATCGCTGCTACTGTATGACGGTTGAATCGAACATAGCCGCTGGCGGCTTAGCGGTGCTGCTGCTGGGAATGGCGCTCTACGGCAGGCAGAAATGGCACGCAGCGACACTGGCCACGCCGTGCGTGTGGGTCGCCATCTCGGCGATATGTTTGGCGGCGCTCGCTCTTATGCAAACTGGTGATGCCGATACGCTTGAAATGTCGGTGCTGCGATTCGCGGTAGCCGCTAGCACATTGACCCCACTGGTTGCAGTGTTAGGTGCGAAGCGCCCGCAAGATCGCGGCTGGCAGTGGGTTGTACTCACACTTTGGCTGATTGTTGTGTGGCCTGCTTTGCAGGCGTTCGCGAATCCCGCGGGATCGCGCGTCGAACTGTTTGCCGCATGGAAACTGTTTCTGTTCGGTTTGGTCGCAATGGGGCCGCTCAATTACCTGGCAACCCGGCATTGGTTCGCATCGTTGCTGGTTGCGACGGGGCAGTTGATCGTGCTCGGCGAATTTTTAGGATTCGGCACAAACGCCGCGTGGCGATTGCCGACCGCAGTGGGATGTTTTTTCACGGCGTCACTGCTCGTGGCTTTGAGAAAAACCGCATCGGCTTCAATCAATACACCACTTGCCGAGCAGTCCGCGCGTTGGCTCCGTTTTCGCGATTCTTTTGGCGCATTTTGGGGACTGAGAATTATGCAACGGGTCAACGAAACGGCCGCCCTGCGGGATTGGCCCGTGCAGTTGGCTTGGTCGGGATTTGAGGATGTGCCACCTGTGGCTGGCCTCTCCGAGGCCGGCAGCATGACCCAAAAATCTAAACCGAGGTCACAGACCTCAGCCACAGCCAATGACGAAATCGAGCAATCGCTCGACACCCTCTTACGCCGCTTCTTCTAAATCGTTCGCGCTGGGAAAGCGCAGATTGAACAGGCCAAAGATGTCTTTGCGGGATAATCCCCTTTTGGCCATGGGTGTGCCATCAAAGACGGCATTAAAAAGCTCTCGCTTTTCTTCGAGGACGCGGTTGATCCGCTCCTCAATCGTGCCGGTGGCGAGAAATCGAGTGACGGTCACGGGGCCAGTTGCGCCGATACGGTGAGCGCGGTTGATCGCTTGATCTTCGAC
>JBGTMM010000198.1:0-6962 GCA_041743635.1 Bythopirellula sp. | reverse complement strand
AACCATTGAGTCGCACCACGGCCAGCGGATCGACGTGAGCAGAATATTTGTCGGCTTCCTCGGCGACTTGACGGAACATCGCGGGATGCACGTCGCGATTCTTTTCCTGGGTCGAAAGCTCCGCGATTGTCGACCAACGTTCTTCCAAGGTCGGCACGCTCAGGTCCACGTCGGCGGCAACCCGTGCGACGCGATTCACATAACGCCACGCAGCCACGATCCACGCGGCAAGCGTGAGTCCAGTGGCCGCGAGCGCCGAGAACGTCAAGAGCGACCGCCACGTCGGACTATACAGCGTCGCCCAGCGGTCAATCGCCATGGCCAAACTCATCGCGGCGAGCAAGACCACCAGGCCTCCGACCAGCGCCGTCGCGAGCCGTACTTTCCAGGCCCGCGCGCGAACTGCCTCAAGTTTGTCGGCCACGGCGAGCGGCACGCGTAAATCATGCGAATGTTGAGTCATGTCGAAACCTCCCCTAGCCCCTCCCGCAAGGGAGGGGGGAATTTTGAATCTGCTTCTAAACTAAACCTTTGGCTTTGCGCACGATCCATTCCACAAACAAGCAACCGAGAACAATCCACAAATTCGCCCAGCGATCCCATAAAGGTGTCCGCTCGATATTTTCATGCAGTTCTGGCGAAAGAGATGCAAGCTCGAGCACCTCGGCCACGGCGGTGGGGGGCACGACCCGTCCTCCTGTCGTCTTGGCGATTTGCTCCAACAGCGCCCGATCGCAACGCGTGTCCATCATCTCGAGGCTGTCGCTCGACTCAATGGATACTAGTGAGCGCACGTTCTTTTGTTCCGTTTGACCGCTGAGCAGTTGATCGACGACGGAACCTTCGACCAATATTTCGTACGCGCCAGGGGCTAAACCCTTCAGCGATGCCGTGTACCGCCCAGCGATTTCATCGTCGGCCACCAACGGCACGCTCGACACGGTTTCTTCCAACACCCGCGCGGCAACTTGAACTTCTTGATCGGCGAGCGGACGGCCCGTTTGATCCTTAAGCCACACGGTCACCTCGACCGGCTCATTCACGCCGTAATGAGTCTGGTCGGTCGAAAGCCGCACGAGGTCGAATCCGCTTCCCAAATTGGTGGCGGTGATCCAACGCAACATTTGGCCCCAGAAGCGATGATGCCGACGGTCATCGCGGCGGAACCGCAATTTCCATGTCTGCGGACTGGAAAGATACACGACTTTGCCAGCTCCCACCTGGTGCCAACAAAGAAACGCGGCTTGTTGCGCATGGTCGTCGGGAAGTTCCACCGCCGTTCCATAGGGGATCGCTTCGATCAACGTGCGAGCGGTCGCTTTGGGTTTGCAAAACACCGAAACCCCGCCCAGCGGCTTTTGATCGTACACGTCCTGCCAAGCCATCTCGCTCAGCTTCGCGCCATCCTCGATGGCCAGCGCGCTGTGCACGCGACCTTCGTCGGTAAGCGAGACGGTGTAACTGTCGTACATCGGACCTGGCAAAGCCTCCACGGGCAACAGTTCCATGAGTGGCTGGCCTTCATACGATTGCGGCATGTGATCCCGCCCGGCAATGAGAATAAGATGCCCGTTCCGCTCTCGGACATATTCCACCAGCGCCTCCTGGCTCACGCGCGGGAGTTGTCGGGGGCTGATGTCGCCCAAAATCACCACGTCGTACATCGCCCAATCGTCAACCGTTTTGGGAAATTGCGGTTTCGTGGCGAGGTTCCCCGTGCCGCGCAAGCGGGGGAAGAACAGCAACTCGTCGCACTCGACGTGCGGATCACGGCGGAAAAGTTGCTGCAAATAGCGATACTCCCATTGCGAGACGCCGTCGGAGAGCAGCACGCGAAACTTGTCTTTCACGACTTCCCAGGAAACGGGCGTCACATTATTGGCCTGACTCGCTTCGCCGTCGATTGGCGCGAGCGCTAATTCATACTCCTGCCAACCCAATTCCTCGGCATAAACGTCGAACTGCACGCGGCGATCGATGCGATCACCCGTGAAATCGAGCGGCTTGCGGTCGATGATTTTTCCTTCGTGCCGCAGCACGATTTCCGATTGCATGCCGTCGCTGTCGAAGGCGGTAACAATCGCTTCGATCACGGCCGAATCGCGTTCTACCACCGTCGACGGGGCGGAGACGCGATGCACCACCAAGTCACGAACCAAGGCGGCGCTTCCCACCGGCACGACGAACACCGGCAGGTCGTTGAGCTCCGCGGCGACTTCTTGCGGCGTGGCACCATCCAAGGCTGTGTGCCGGCCGTCGGTGTAGACCACCGCCAAACGCGTGGCGTCGGCGGTCCGGGCTTTTGCGAGTTGCTCGAGCACGACGCTCAAATTCGTCGCGGCGACGGTCCGCGCTCGTTTATCGGGTTCTTCACTTTGCGGATCATTCTCCCAAGCCCGCTCACCCGACACGGGCGTAAGCAACGCATCGAAATGGAAGCGATTCACGCGCACATCGTCGGGCAGATTCATAAACGCGCCCCGCTCCAAGGCTTGCAAAGCCTGCACGGTTTTTTCACGGCGATTAAAATTCTCGGCCGCTGCAAAGGTCCCGCTTGTTCTCTCCACGCGCTCCTTCAAGAGATCGCCGGCCAAACTGTCAATCCGACGCAGTGCGCTTGACAAGCCATCGGCAAGTTGTCCGACTGCCGTGATGAGCTCTTCCACCACGGCATCGCTCCGTTCTGTGACCGCTTTCTCCGCGGCCTCGAGTGATTCGGCAATCGGACCTTCAAGGAGGGTTTCGACCCGTGCGAGTCGTTCCACAATGTCATCGCGACTGCCGGCGAACTCGTCGCTGATCGTTTCGCAATGTTTTCCTGCCCGACCCACGGCCACGCGCACCGATTCCAGGCAGCCGCGCAATTTGTCGAGCGGCCGATGCTCGGCCAGTAATCGTAAGGTTGTTTGACAATGTTGATTCGCCACGGCCAGGGCCACGCCAGCGCGATCCGCCGCGATCATGGCAATCTCTCCAGGCAGCGGCTCGCTTGTTTCCTTTTCAGCGGCCAACGTCCACCGCACTTCCTCCGCGCCATCGGGAGGATCGACCACGCTCATGCTTTCGCTCTGATCGGCAATGATGGCGATCGATTGTGGCGTACTGGTGCGCTCGATCTTTTCCATCGTGGGGCCCACCGCCATCCAGAGTGCCAATCCCACGGCGGAGAGCCTCGTAAACCAAAACAAAATCGCCCAAGCCGGGCCAATCGCCCGGCGATCGCGGAACAACAACAACGTCGTAATCCCGACCAACAACACGCCCAAGGTGATCGCCGTCGGCAGCGCAAGCGCCCCGTCGAAGATCAGGTTCTCGGATTGTTGGTCAGTGAATGACATGGAAACTCGAAATCTCAAACAGAGGTGCTCAAGGCCGGCCCGCTACGTTGTCGCGTAAGCCAGGATGAAATCAAAAGTTCCGCCGCCAGCAGCACGATCAACCCCACCAGCAGCACCTGCCAAATCGGTTCTTGCCCGGCGGTGGATTCTTCGACAACTTGCGTTTCGGGAAGTTCCATGCCAAACACCGCGCCACTCGCCGTAATCACGTCCCGCTGCGAATCATCGATAAAATGCAATTGCGATTCCTGCGGATCGCGCGCGATGTGGAATGGCAGACTCCCCGAGCTACCGGAATCTTGGTAAAGCACGCGGTAGCTCCCCGGCAAATGCGTCTGCCAATAGCGAACCACATGCGTGTCCGCGAGTTCCTGACTCGCGAGCGGCACCGTCGTCCCCGCGGGAGTGAGGAGTTTCACCTCATCGGCATCAGCACTCGCGGGCAAGGTTGCCACCAAGGCACTCCCCGGCGTGAGATTGAAACGCGCCGAAGTGGGAGCGGTAAGATAATCGAGCCAATCCGACACCAGCACCACGTAAGCCTTTAACTGCGGCAAATTGCTCCACTCCAAGCCCAGCGGAAACGATTGCACGATCACCCGGCCTTTCCCCAAATAGTTCTCCACTACCAACGGCGTGCCATCGCCCGTTTCCAAGAGCACGTTTGTTTCCGGGTCGTCTTCCCCTCGTGGGGCGAATTGCCAATGCATGGACACCCGCGCTTCGTCGATATCGAGTTGGGTCGTGTTCGCCAGTTGCGCGGTCGCGGGATGATTGCGCCCTGGAGGGTGGATCATGCCGGCTTCTTCGCTCGCCATATCATTTTCTTGCAGGCTTTCCAAAGGCAACGGACTCAAACCGTCGCCGTCGTCAAACAGATCGCGATTAAAACTCTCACGATCAATGTTCTCGCCAAGCGCGATCCACAGCCCGCCCCCTTCACGGACAAAGTCATGCAAGTTCGCGATCGTTTCGTCATCCCCTTCGACCCAATCGGTCAGAATCACTGCGCGATACTGCGTGAGGTTCGCTTCGGCCAGATCGCTCGGCTCGATGATCGTGGGGCGATAAACCGCGTGCCAGGGCTGGGGTTCTTCGCCATTGTACCCCAGCGCCGCGGTCAAAAACTCCCTCGCCGACTTTTCACTCTCAACAAGCTCAGGGTTATAAACAAGTAAGACGGGAATTTCATCGGTAACTTCCACAACAACCCCTTCCTCTTGATCGAGCGGCACTTGATCCTCGGCTTCGATTCGACAAGAGATGAGATAGGTCCCAGCGTCTTTCCGCCGCAACGAGGTCGAAACTTCCGTCGTGGACGCGGGCTTCAATGCGCCCAAGGCACTTGTGTCGACCACCTCGTCATCCACCAACCACTGAACGACCCCAGCCGCCTGGTCCACTTCGCCAAGATTGGCGATTTGCGCGCGGACCTCAATTTCTTCACCGGGGCGGGCGATCTTGCGCGAGACTTCCACGGCCTGCACGGCGAGATTGTCGACCTGCGTCTCATCGAGGCCGCAGTCGATGATCTGCACCGTCGTGGGAATCTCGGCTCCAGACATCACCTCACCCAACTGTTTCCACGCCTGCTCGGCCTCGAGTTGCCAACTCCGTTCTTGATTGTCGGTGAATAGGATTATCCGCCGCGAGGCCGGCTTTACCGCGGGATCTAAATGCACGACTGATAAGAGGCACGTCAGCAAATCGGCGCTGCCCCGCGAGGGTTCAGCCCCCTCGATGAGGGAGCGGATCTGATTCACCCCCGCGTAGTCGCCGGCGATCCCCTCGGCGGTGAGCCATTGCCCACCTCCGGCCGCGAGCATCACATGCACTTGGTCGTCGCTGGAGAGCTCATCGAGAAACCGGGCCGCATTGTCCTTGAGTTGATCAAACGCGGAACTATCAGCCACCGTGCGGGACATGGAGAGCGAATTGTCTAGGACGAGCACAATCTCACGCTCCCCCACGGAGCCCCACCATCGGCCGCTCACGAGCGGACGAGCCAAGGCAAAAATCAAGGCCAGCACAACCGCGGTGCGCAGCAGCATCAGCAGGATTTCTTCCAGCCGTTCCCAACTGCGGCCCTTCGTGAGCGCTTTTTCCAGAAACTGCATCGCCCCCCAATACACCATGTCGCGTTGCCGACCACGATAGAGGTGAATCAGCACCGGCACGGCGGCCAGCGGCAGAGCGAGCAGAAATAATCCGCTAAGGAACGACACGGCGAGTTTTTCCAGTTAAGTAAGGGTGTCGGGAATTCACTCTGTAGGGAACGCCGTCTCTGGCGTTCCATGCGTTAGGGACAGGCTTGCACTTCAAAATCGGAACGCCACGGAGGGCGTTCCCTACAATATTCTCCGGCGTTCAATTTCCGGACGGTCTTGAGTAATTGTCAGTTTAACGAGTGCGAGCCAACGTGGCGGTCCTCTGCGCGGCTCGACGTCGCAGGTATTGAGCCAATGTTTCTCCCAAAGCTTGATCGGTCCGCAGCGTCACCAAATCGGCCCCCACGTCGGTGAGCGCCTCGCGAAGCTGCTCACGAAAGTTGCGGAACTCGGCGAGATACTGTTTGCGGAGCGTGTTGGGATTGATCTGCATCCGCCGAGGGAGTTCTAAATCTTGGAAGAACGATTCCCGCTTAAAGGGAAAATCGAGCTCCTCCGGGGCGAGAATTTGAAACACCAACACATCGTGCCCGCGCAGCCGAAATTGTTCGAGCACCTGCTTCAGTTTGGGCACGTCGCCAAAGCAATCGCTCAGCAAGATCACCATCCCCCGGCGTTTCAACCGGCCGGTCAGCTCTTGCAAAGACTCATCGAGCTGCGATTTGCCACTCGCTTCGATGGCTTCGAGCACATTGATCACGCGGGAGAGGTGGTTTGCGCGGGGCTGGGGCTTCACAAAATCGCGCAAATGCTCGCCAGCGATGGCTAGGCCCACGCTGTCGCGCTGGCGGAGCAACAAATGCCCCAAGCAGGCGCATGCCATCTGGGCGTACCGCCACTTGGTGACCGTGGACATGCCAAACTGCATCGACCCGCTGGCATCGACAATCAGCAAGGCCTGCAAATTCGTCTCGTCGTCGTAACGCTTCACATAATAGCGGTCGGTTTTGGCGAATTTTTTCCAATCGAGTTGCCGAAGGTCATCCCCCTGCGCGTAAGGCCGGTACTCGGCGAAATCGGTGCAGCCCCCCTTATGGGTCGAGCGATGTTTGCCGGAGAGAAACCCGTCGACCACCGTACGCGCGATCACCTCCAAGCGGCCGAGCTTGGTCAGCATCTGCGGGTCAAAGATCGGTTTCACGGGCACGGACTGATTGTGGTGCGGCCGTCCCGGCTGCAAAGTGGACTGCGGCAACGTCGCTGCCGTCGGCAAACGAACCGTCGGACTCATGCCCGACGGTTGCCGCGATCGCAAGGAATCGACAAATTGTTGAACGCGGGGTTGTTGTTCCACGGCAGATTCACACCCTCCCCTAGCCCCTCCCGTAAGGGAGGGGGTTGATTAAAACTGCTTCCACTTGAATTAAGCGTTCGTGGCGAGTGTACTGCGCTCAACCAACGCGTTGACAATGTCGTCCGTGTCGAGACCCGCGGCCTCGGCATTGAACGTGGGAAT
>JBGTMM010000197.1:0-3214 GCA_041743635.1 Bythopirellula sp. | reverse complement strand
TTATGTACCAGACGCTCGCGGCTTAGCGGATGCTACTTAAGGAGCGGCGGAATTTCCTCCACACGCTGCGCCATCCGCGATGCCAATTTCCTCCGCGCCCACCAACCAACGTTCGACCCCGTCACGTCGAAGCTTTTGAGTGCCGGCAACTGGTCAACCAATTCCAGCGCCGCGCTCGTGATCTGCGTCTTCGAAAGATTCAAATGACGCAACTGCTGAAATGTGGCCAATTTCAGCGCCGATTCGTCGAAAAGTTGGCAGCCCGGAAGTTCTATGCGCGTGAGTAACTCGAGCGCCGACCGATTGGCTATCATAATATCGATCATTGGCTCGGCGTGTTTTGAGTTTTCCAAGCGAATCGTGGTGATCGACTCGGTCAGTTCCGCAAAATCGCCGAACGAGCGCTCGAGCCAGTCGATCATGTTGGTTTCGATTCTCGCGCCGAACTTTTCCAACTGATCCATCAGTTGACGGGAGTGCAGATAGCCGTCCATGTGCTTGGCAATCCAGCCGCGCGAATTGGCACGAAATTCTAAATAGACTTGCGCCTGTTCAAAGGCTTTCTGCAAGGCGTCGAAGTCACGGGAACTTCCCCCATGATCGGGATGCAACTCCTTGGCTTTGGCAAAATACGCCTGCTTCACGTCCTCCGCGGCGTAGGGCGGCGCGACCCCCAGCACGACCATAAAGTCGGGCCGGCCGTCGGTATCGCGGTGGATTGGTGGTGCGGGCATGGGAGAATCTCCACGAGTATTCGAGGACCACAGGTATTTTAACAGGCAACCCGGCGGACGTTAGTCCCCGGAGTTTCTTCGCTGCCCTCCGAGCCAGACCGCCTTGTCCAGTCAAGCATTCAACGGATAATAGTTCGCATGACTTTTGAATTCTCCGATCTGCCAAGCCAATTTCGCCAACTGCTGGGGCAGTGTCGCGACTTGTATTTTTCCAGTGGCGAACAATGTGTCCGCGAGTTTCCCGATCAAGTGCCGCAAACCGGCAGCGGCTTTGTCGAGTTGATGGACGACTTGCATCGCGCGCTCGTGGTGAAGATCTTTATCACGATCTGCGAAGCCGACCGCCGCTGGAGCACCAACGAGAAATTTCTGGCCGAGGTGCTGCTCTTTCACCTCTGGAGTCAGTGGCTGGGCGAGGAAGAGCTCAAGGCGGCGATTCATGAAATGTCTGGCAAGGCGTCGTCACTCAAGTGGTATGCGTTGGTGCGGCCATTCGACCAGATCGCTCCGCTGCGTGAGCGCGTCGGTGAATTGGAAACGATTGTCGTGCGGCTCGCCAATGTGATCGCCCGTGCCGATGGCCCGCTCAAGCCGAGTGAAGCAAACCACGTGAAAATGATTCAGGACGAAATGCAGCGGCACCTGCGGCAAATTCCCATCGACGAACCGACGCAACACGCGGTAGAGCATGAGGCACGGATCGAAGCGATCAAAAAAATCTTGCACGAGGCGAAGGACCTTCCCGACACTCATCAGGGATCGACCGCCGTGCAAAACCAGTCGAAAACCGCCGGCGAGCCCACGATCAAGATAGCCGAAGAGAACGCCGGCAAACGAGAGCCCGCAAAGACAACCGAGCAAATTTTGCAAGACGCCCTCGCGGAGTTGGATCGGTTGATCGGTTTGGGCAACATCAAGCAAGAAGTTCGCACGCTCACGAATTTTCTGAAAGTGCAAAAACAGCGCGAACAGGCGGGGCTGCCGACCACGGGCTTGAGCTTGCACATGGTATGTGGCGGCAACCCAGGCACGGGCAAAACAACCGTCGCACGGATCGTCGGCACGATCTTCGGCGCGATGGGGGTGCTCAAGAAGGGACACTTGGTCGAAACCGACCGCTCGGGCTTGGTTGCCGAGTATGCCGGCCAAACGGGGCCCAAAACCAATAAAAAAATCGACGAAGCCCTCGATGGCGTGCTCTTCATCGATGAAGCTTATACGCTGATTGCCTCCGAAGGCGAAGATCCCTTTGGGCATGAAGTTGTGCAAACGCTGCTCAAGCGGATGGAAGATGATCGCGACCAACTCGTGGTGATTCTCGCGGGTTATCCCTTCGAAATGGAGCTTCTGCTGCGGTCGAACCCCGGCCTATCGTCACGCTTTAGCCGCAATTTGGATTTTGTTGATTATTCACCGCTGGAGCTCACGCAGATTTTTGGCCTGATGTGCGACAAAAACAGATACTCGCTCAAGCCGCTCACGAGGGCCAAGGTGATTGTTGGTTTCGATTATCTCTACCAGCACCGCGACCGTTATTTCGGCAATGGCCGTGCGGCACGGAATCTGTTTGAACACGCGATCCGCTTAATGGCCAATCGCATCGCGGAGATTGCCGAGCTTTCCGTCGAGCAGCTTTCCTTGCTCGAACCACAGGACGTGGAATTCAAAGACGTGCCGCTCGAAGCGTTCGTTGAAGTCACCGAGGAAAGCGCACTGCGGTTTCACATCGCATGTCCGTCGTGCAAGCACGGCAAGGACGTGCCGACGAAATATCTCGGCCAACAGGTTCGTTGCCCTAAATGCGAGCACAATTTTTCGGCGGATTGGGGGACTTTAGTTCCCAAGGCAGAAGAAGTGAAACAGAACGCTTAGCCGGATGGCCACGCCATCCGGGCTCAGTGAGCGTTGACTCCCGCCGCAAGCGGCGGGGCTAAATGGTCTAGCGCCGCGTCTGCCCGCTGCTGAGCGCTTCGTACACACTTGGGCCTTGCGGCGCGGCGGCGACTTCTTGTTGCTCACGGGGCCAAGATTCCGTCGGCGTGGTGCTGGCGACTGACGACCACCCTTTTGATTCCTTCGAAGGCGCGGGGTCTTGCCCACGCACCACGGTTGGCGTTGCAACCTGCTTCATAACCGGAGCGTTGCTGGCGAGTTGGCTGTTGCTCGCCAATTGCAGTTGCGGTCGGCCCTCTTTGACCCAACCCAGCCAGGTGTTTTGTAGGGTGAGTAAATCGCGATAACCATATTTCTCGTCGATGGCTCGTGGCCAATTTTCGTCGATCAGTCCGTCTGCAATAAATTCCAGAAACACTTGCTTGCCATGTTGTGCGATCAAAAATTGTGCGAGCGAATGGCCCTGGGCATAGAGCGGCAACACATCTTGCGGATACTCCTTCATGGCAAACATATGACTGAAGGGAATGCCGCGGCGGGTTTGCAGAAATTCAATCAGCATCTTTTCTTGCTTGGAAATTTCGCTT
>JBGTMM010000196.1:0-2954 GCA_041743635.1 Bythopirellula sp. | reverse complement strand
CGTCGGCCCCCGTGAACGCACCCTTGCGATGGCCGAAGAGCTCGCTCTCGATCAACGTTTCAGGCAGCGCCCCGCAGTTGATGGCCACGAACGGATTTTCGGCGCGGCTGCTGTGCTCGTGAAGTGCGCGAGCCACAAGTTCCTTCCCCGTGCCGGTCTCGCCAAGAATCAGCACCGTGGAATTCGTGGGAGCGACTTTCTCGATCAGAATCCGCACCTTCTGCATGCCGGCGGTGTTGCCGATCAGGCGTGGCGTTCCTTCGAGCCGCTGAACGCGATGTTGCAGCGCGCGATATTTTTGCGTGAGCTGCCGCTTATCAGACACGCGCTTTAAGAGCGCCTGCAACTCGACCAGCTTGCACGGTTTGGTGAGATAATCGAACGCCCCATGCCGCAACGCGGCGATCGCTGTTTCCATCGATGACTTGCCGGTGAGCACCACCGCTTCGGTCTCGGGCGAAACCTCCTTGCAGTGGGCAATCACGCCGATGCCGTCGCGGCCCGGCATGTCGAGATCGACCAAGATACAGTCGTACGTGGTTTTGTCCAGCGCGGCCATGGCGGTGAGTCCGTCGGGGCAGACGGTCACACGGTGTCCCAATCGCGGCAGTTCGAGTTTCATCAACTCTTGTAGCGACGGTTCATCATCCGCAAACAACAGGGTCAATCCTTGACCGTTAGGCTGCTTGGTAGCGATGGCTTTTCTCCTTCAATTGATGATTCGTCGGCAAGAAAACCACAAACCGCGATCCGCATCCTGCGCCCGCACTCGTGGCTTCGATGTTGCCGTCGTGTTCTTCGACGATTCGATAGGTGATGGACAAACCGAGACCGGTCCCCTGCCCGCCGCGTCGGCGGGTGAAGAACGGCTCGAACAGATGTTTCCGTACTTCTTCGCTCATGCCGCAACCGTTGTCTTCGACCACGATCTGGGCATAACCGTCAGCCTTGTCGATTGACACGCGCACCCTGCCACCGGCATCGAGGCTTTCCAGGCCGTTAGTAATCAGATTCAAGACGACCTGTTTAATTTCTTGCGAATTAATTTCGATCACCACGTCGGGGCCAGGCACAAGTTCCAAACTCTTGTCTTTGTGCTTGCCGAGGTGCTGAACCATGTCGATCACCCCGGCCACCAATTCGCGTAAATCGGTGTGAATCCGCTGCGAGTCTCCCATCCGTGCGAAATCGAGCAGTTTTTCGGTAATTTGCTTGCACCGGAATGCTTCCTTTTGAATCATTTGCAGGTAGTGATGCACCACGGGCACGTCTTGGTGCGACGAACAACCGGTGCTTTCGAGCAGTTCCTCAATCCGCGATTCGAGCGACTCACTGCATAACGCAATCGAAGCGAGCGGGTTGTTGATCTCGTGAGCCACGCCAGCCGCCAGGAAACCTACGCTCGCCAGTTGTTCGCTCCGCACGACTTGGCTGGTGCGCTCTTGCACTTGTCGATCCAAATCGTCGCGAACTTCTTGAAAGCGAGTCGTCATATTGTTCATCGCAACGGCCAGTTCCCCCATCTCGTCGGACGTTTCGAGCTGAATGCGGTGGTCAAATTTGCCGAGTGCTACTTTCCGAGAGCCTTCCACCAAAGTTTGCAGCGGTTGGGCGAACCAACGGATGAAACCGCGGACAGAAATCACCAGGAGCACAATCGCCACGGCCACATTGAACCAAGCGGTGATGATCGCCGTGCGATATTGGGCCTTCACATTCTCGGCGAGTTCCCGCAGCCGCGTGTGCAAGTAGCTGGGGAGTTCCGCCACCAAGAGCCGCAATTGGTCCACCTGCGATCGCAGCTTTCCCACTTGGGAGGGCCGCAAGAACCAGTCGTCCCCCAACTCGGCACCGATGTCCGCACCATCGAGTAGGCTCAGCACTTCGTCGATCTTGGCGAGTGTCTCGCGTTCGAGGCTATCGTCGCCAAGTTGCAAATCATTGTCACCGCTCGTGAGATCAAGTTGTCTTCGGTAGCGATCGATCGACTCGATGAGGTCTCCGAATTTGAAGCAATACTGTTGCCTGAGAGTTTCCAGGTCAAACGGTAGTTTTTTATGCTTACCCTCTTCGGTAGCAGAGCCAATCAGCGCTTGGTGGCTACCGGGAAGCTCCAAACGCTCGGTGGCTTGGCTCAAGATCACGCGCAGATCGTTGACGTGCCGCTGAATGTCACTCGCCAACGGCAACTCCGCTGAACGAGCGCTCAGACTGCGCACCAACCCGCGGTACGCATAGAGTCCATAATACGCACTCCCGAACAGCGCAAGAATCGCCACGAGGAACAATCCTAGACCGACCTTGAGCTTCGTGCGAATGGGCCAATGATGGGGCACCGACGACCTCCATGTCGCGATTGGTGCGGGCGGCGTAAAAACAGGTTTCTCTGAAACCCGACGGGACGCGGAGTCTAACAGCGATCTTGTAAATTTGACAAGAGAAGGTGGAGGAGTGAGTAAGTGAGTAGGTGAGTAAGTTTGGGAAGTTAGTCTAAGTGCTATCAGTTTAACCAACACCTACTCACTTACTAACCTACTCACCTATTCACTAAAACCTCACAATTCTGCGCATCAGCCAAACACCGATCCCCGCTAGCACGATGTTTCCCAGCCAGACTGCGGGAGCGGGAATTGTGCCGGATTTGGCCATGTCGAGGCAACCCACGAGCATTGGATAGTAAATCAACAAGATGGGGGCAAAGCACATGAAAAAGCTGCCCCAAAATTCGCCGTGCTTGCGCCACATTGCCATCGGCGCGCCGATCATCACGAAACACAAACAGCTAAACCCATTGGCCCAGCGACGATGCGGCTCGGTGTAAAATCTCTGCAAAGTGACGCGGGCGGTTTCCACTTGGTGGCGTTTCACGTGCCAATTTTGCTGGGCCAATTCAAATGTCCGGCCCGTCATCAGGGCATTCGTGGCGTCGGCCGCCATTTCTTGTTCGAGTTCCG
>JBGTMM010000195.1:0-5057 GCA_041743635.1 Bythopirellula sp. | reverse complement strand
GCCTTCACGAGCTTTTCAAAATTGGCAACCGTCTTGGGCGTTTTGTCCGCGAAAAGTTCGAGCCGAATATCGCCCCGATTGGTGGTGATGGTGGCAACTTTCATCGGGAAGCTCCGTTTTGTTGTATTGATGAATGACAGGTCAACCACCAGCTTTGCAATCTGATAGTGCTTTCGCAACCCCTGCCAAATTTTCCTGCTCATTAAGACAAACTTTTGTTTCGCAAGAAGACTTCTACCACGAATCATCACGAATCCAACGAATGTAATTATTCGTGCTATTCGTGCGGATTCGTGGTAATAAAATTCTTGCCGTACTTCGCGGTAAAGAATCCGGCATTAGGTGCGGAAGGAGTGGCTCATGGCGACGGCCACGGGCACGAACACCAACAGCGGAATCCAGGCTGCGAGCGTTGGCCGCAATAAGCTCAGCCCCCCGAGTGATTGGCAGGCGAGCGTCACCATCGAAAAACTGATGGCCGACACGAGGCAGATTCCAATCGACAAAAAGACGTTGCGGTGCCGGCGCGAAAACATGAGTGGCAGGCCGAGCATCAACATCGTCGCATCCATGAAGGGCTGCAGGATGCGCGAATGCACGGCCACGCGGAGATCGGCACCGGGTTCCGTGCTAGGTTGGTTCAATTCGTCGACCAGTTCCGTGATTGAGGCCAGCCGTCGCCACGACGATCCATTCGCGAGTAGTTCGAAATGCACTTGCGAAACAACAAAGGCCTCTCGGGACTCAAGCCACAGGGCTTCTTTGCTGGTGACGATGATCTCACGTTCTCCCTGCTTGAGCGACTTGAGCTTGTCGATGTTGGTGGGGATCGACACGTTTTTCAGCAAGTATCCCGCGGGGTGGTCCACGGTCGCATCAAGGTGATAGGCGCTTGTGGCCACGAGTTGCTTGCCATATTTTGACAGCGTATTGGGCAGCACAAAGGTTGGTTTTACGATTCGCTTATCGATGGCGACTGTTTTCTCGCCGCCGATGAGAATATCGGTTTGGCCATCGTAACGAGCTTCCAGGTCACGGAATTGGCTGCCACCTAAATCTTTGGTGTCGCGGGTAAGCTCATTGCGGACGCGCGGGATGACAAACTCGCGATTGAGCGCCGCCAGAATGCTAAGCGTAATCGCCGCGAGAATGAGCGGTTTCACGATCCGCAGCTTCGATATTCCCGCGGCCATCAGGGCCGTCATTTCGTGATGGCGCTCGAGCCAAGTGACGGTAAACATGGCCGCGATCATCACGAGTATGCCACTTGTGCGTTCAAACAGATCGAAAGATTGATAGGCATAGAACTCCGACATCACGCTCAACAAACTGCCGTTTTCTTCGGCGTACGATGTGAAGCTATCGAGATGCTGGAAGGCGTCGATCACCACGTAGAGCCCAGCCAGGCTCAGAAAACAGATCACGAAGATTTGCACGAAATGGCGCAGCAAGTAGCGGTCGAGAATCGTCATCGACGAAGTCATGTCCAGAAAATGCGGGGGAGCGCAAAACGCGGGGGGAGAATAGCTTCCCGAATTGCTAGCGTCAAGAGAATCAAGGCGTCATAATCGGTGGCAGTGCTATCGTGTGAAGCTGCACGGAATTTTTGTAGGGAACGCCGTCTCTGGCGTTCCGTGACAACGAACATTTAGCAATTGACGCCTTACGGAACGCCACAGAGGGCGTTCCCTACAAGGAGAGAGATTTGCAATGCTCACTCGGGCCGCTAACATCTGGAGAACCGTTCGAGCTCGCTCGCTCGATCTGTTATTCACCCAAGAGTGCCTAGCGTGCCAGACGGAGTTGCCTGAGAACCACTCGGGCGTGGCACTCTGCGTGGATTGCCGCGCCGAGATTCCGCCCATTGCTTGGCCCCTCTGTCGGCGGTGTGCCGCCGCGGTGCCGGAGTATCCCGGCCATGTGGCAACTTGCCCCCGCTGCGAGGAACATCGACTTTGCTTCGATGCCACCTACAGCCTTGGTCATTACGAGGGTTTGCTGAGAGAACTTGTGCTCCGCATGAAAACCGACCGCCGGGAACAATTGGCACAAGTGTTTTCGCGGATGATTTGCGAACGCCATGGCGAGTCATTGCGGCAACTTGCGGCCGATGCGATCATGCCGATTCCCATGACGCCTTGGCATCGCCTTAGGCGGAAGACGAATCCCCCCGAGGTGATAGCCGCGGGGGTCGGTCGAGAGTTGGGAATTCCCGTTTTTCGCCGGCTGTTGAAACGAAAGCACGACTTGCATCCGCAGCGTGGTTTGTCGAGTGCCGGCCGCTTTCGGAATGTGCGCGGTGGATATCACATACGAAATGGTTACAAAATCGCAGCGCCCCATATTCTTTTGGTCGACGATGTGCTGACCACTGGCGCGACTTGCAGCGAAGTGGCGCGCATTCTCAAACGCAGCGGCGTGGCGCGGGTGACCGTGCTGGTGGTGGCGCGAACGCCCAACAATTAACATGGTCGATTGGCTAAACATTTTTGGCCGAGAAGCCAATTTGGCTTGTCAGCCCGCGTGCGATGGGCACAATGGTCGGTGATGAAAGCCGTGCAAAAAATACCCGATAAGAAACAAAGTCCGCTCGATCCCTTTCGACGTGCCGTTTTGAGCGGCTTGGCCGTTCTTCTGCCACCACTGTTGACCATCGTCATTTTTCTGTGGGTGGCGAACACGGTGAACACCTATTTGTTGGAACCGGTCGTGGACGGCTCGCGACAAATCTTGAATCGCCATTTTCGCGGTGAGATTCGCTCCGCGGATGCTGTTCCCGCCAACCAAATCCGCGACGGTCGCGTGGCGACGATGCTCAGACCTTTCCAGAGGATGTCAAACAACCAAGTGGTTCCCGCCGAGTATTACGACTATGTCCAGGAAAGCGGCGTTCGGCCGCTGCCACAAACAGCCGGTGAACTAGTCCGAGTTTATGTCGAAAGCCGCTTCCTGTCGCCATTGGTGGTGATCCCCGCGTTCTTGTGCGTATTTATATTGATCCTGTACTTGCTTGGCAAATTTCTGGCCGCGGGCGTGGGGCGCTTTTTTTGGATGCAGTTCGAAAAGCTCATCAATCGACTGCCGCTGATTCGCAATGTGTATTCCTCGGTCAAGCAAGTCACCGACTTCATGTTCAGCGAGCAGGATTTGGCATATACGCGCGTCGTGGCCATTGAATACCCTCGCACGGGCATTTGGTCACTCGCTTTTGTGACGGGAGAAAGTTTAGAAGACCTACGTGCAGCCGCGGGGGAACCGGTCTTGTCGATGTTGGTCCCCACTTCGCCGATGCCCTTTACCGGCTTTACGGTCACAATGAAGAAAAGCGAAACGCTCGATCTCAATATCACTTTGGATCAGGCGCTGCAGTTCATTGTGAGCTGCGGCGTGGTCGCGCCTCGGCAGTTGATCACGGAAGCCTTGGCAAAAAAGAACTAGTGTGGCAGCAATCCACTTACGTATCGGCACGCGCGCGAGCCAGTTAGCACTCTGGCAAGCAAATTGGGTGGCCGACCGCTTGCGCGAGCTTGGCGCGACGGTTGAGCTGGTGGAGATCACCACCAGCGGCGACCGCGACCAGCAGGGTTCTGTGCAAGAGTTGGATCAGCAAGGGGTCTTTACCAAGGAAATCCAAGTCGCGGTGCTTAAGGGAGAGGCCGATTTGGCGGTGCATAGTCTCAAGGATTTGCCCACCGAAACGGTGGCGGGCCTAGTGCTCGCGGCTGTGCCGCTGCGCGAAAATTGCTTTGATGTATTGGTGTCGAACAACGCCAAAAGTCTGGTGGAACTGCCCAAGGGAGCGAAAGTCGGCACAGGCAGTTTGCGGCGGCAGGCACAGCTTCTACACTTGCGGAGCGATCTACAAATCATCGGCATTCGTGGCAATGTCGATACCCGGCTGCGAAAACTGGCCGACGGGGAGTACGACGCGATTGTGTTGGCGGCGGCGGGACTCAAGCGGCTTGAATTAGCGGAGCACATCGTCGAAGAATTGTCCCCGCCGCGGATGTTGCCGGCACCGGGTCAAGGGGCCTTGGGGTTGGAATGTCACCACGATGCGCACGAGATCCGGAAATTCGTCAGCCAACTGGAACACGCCGAAACCCGCGCGGCCGTTGATGCTGAACGAGCAATGCTCGCCATGCTGCACGCGGGCTGCTCCGCGCCGGTGGGTGCTTGGGCACGGATGGAACACGACAGCTTGAAATTCGATGGTTTGGTGGCGAGTCTCGATGGGCAACAAGTGTTACGCGCTAATGCGACGGGTTCCCTCAGCAGTGCGATTCAACTCGGTGAGCAAGTCGCCGAGGCATTGCACGACCAAGGTGCTCTAGAAATCATTGCCGGGGCACGACTCGGCTAGTCATTGCGGGTTAACAGGCAACTAATGCCGTAATCCTTCTTAAAATCGGCAATCCTCGCCGCTAGCGGCGAACTTGGATCGGGCGATCTTCCGACATCGATAAGGTTATTCGTCGGTGAATCAGATGCTTGCCGGTTGATCCACTAACTTCGGCACACGCTCTGCATACTATGTCGCCGGACGGCAGGGGGGCGCACCTGCAATCCAACTTGTCATGATGTACGGTCTGTACCTATCCGCTGAAGGGGCCAACGCCCAAGCCAAGCGGCTTGAATTCGTCGCCAACAATTTGGCGAACGTCGAGACTCCCGGCTTCAAGCGTGATGTGCCCACTTTTCAAGCCCGCTTTGCCGAGGCGATTCAGCAGGGCAAGGCGGTACCTGGCGACGAATCGGTCAACGACGTTGGCGGCGGCGTGAAACTGATGGAAGTCAATGTGGACTTCTCCCGTTCCACTTTCCGCGAGTCGGGGATTCCCACCGATTTTGCCATCAACGGCGAAGGCTTCTTCCGTGTTCAAGACGCCAACGGCCAAGAATTCTTGACCCGCGCCGGTGACTTTGAACTCGATGCCACGGGCCAGATGAAAACCCAGGGTGGCCGGTTTTCCGTGCTGGATAATTCCGGCAAGCCGATCAAGCTCGATCCACAGATTCCCTGGGAAATGCTGGCCGGCGGCAACATCAATCAAGCC
>JBGTMM010000194.1:0-2863 GCA_041743635.1 Bythopirellula sp. | reverse complement strand
TGTTGCGGGTCATACATGCCGGATTTTTGAGCCGACCGATCCGTCGCCGCACGGTTACACGGTGCTTTATCTGCATGGGAGCCACATCGAGAATCTCGCCGACCATCCGCGGATCACGCAGCAGTTCGAGAAACATGGCCTGCGCGTGATTGCGCCGATCACGGGGGTTACGTGGTGGTCGGATCGCATCGCGGTGGAATTCGACGCCGAAATCACGGTTGAAAAGTATCTCTTGCGTCATGTGCTTCCGACCATTGCCGAGCGTTGGCAAGCCGCGCCGCCGCAGATCGCGCTGTTCGGGATCAGCATGGGGGGGCAAGGCGCGTTGCGACTCGCTTACAAATATCCAAACATTTTCCCCACGGTGGCGGCGGTGTTTCCCGCGATTGATTTCCAAAAGCGGATTGACGAAGGGGACGCCACGCTGGGGCGGATGTATCGCGATGCCGAAGCTGGGCGGCAAGACACGGCCACTTTGCACATTCACCCGCTGAACTGGCCACGGAATCAATGGTTCTGTTGCGATCCCGACGATGCGCGCTGGTGGGACTCAGCGGATCGCCTGCGGATGAAACTTTATTCGCTCGGCGTGCCGCATGAATGCGACTTGGAAACCCGCGCGGGGGGTCACACTTGGAAGTACGTTGCCAGAATGGCTGAACCGGCGTTCGCGTTTCTGATGGAGAGGTTGGAGCGGGAACGGTTGCGGGTTTGAAGAAAGGAATTCTGCCCGCGAATAACGCGAATGGGCGCGAATCATTTAATTCTTTATTCACGCCCATTCGCGTTATTCGCGGGCAATTTCTTACTTCGTTGGCATACTAAAATTCAGGCCGTTGATTTGGCCGCGGCCGACGCCGGTGGCTTTCCATTCGTCGGTGCCTTGATAGTATTCGAGGCTGTTAAACGATTGTTCGTCGCGTGGGCCGCCGGGATATTTTTCTCGCGAGAGCACGGCCGGTCTCACGCCATCTCCTTCCAACACGAATTTCGATTTCTGTTGGTCAAACTTGGCCCGATGGGCCCGCGCGACAAAAGTGCCTTGCTTGCCGCTCAGACCTTCGATGACCACGTTTTCCTCAGCGATCAGTTCGACCGCGCTGAGCCGCGACGAGTTGCCTGGGAGAGGGGGTTGCAACCGCGCATTGGGGCTCTGCGCCACCTGAAGTCGTTGGCTCTCGATATAGATCGTGTCGGGGCCAAGCGACCCTTGGGGAATCGTTGGCAGTTTTTGCTCCCAAGCATCGACCGGTCCGTAAACGGCATGCACGTTGCCCAGTAGCGCCATGCGACGGCCTTTTTGTTCAAGCAAGTTGCCTTCCACGCCGCGATTGAATTCGATTCGCAGGAAGCGCAAGCGTTGTTCCGGACGAGCCGCCGCGACGGGTGTGAAATTCGCATCGGGGACAACATCCGCGAAGGGCGCCGGTTTTGGTTCGCTCGTTGAGAGATGCACCGATTCGAGCCAGCCTGGGCCGACGCCCGCCACGACGCCGGTAAGCTGGTTGGCCGAGATCGACTCCAGGAACATCTTGTGAACTCCCGTGGTCCCGACCGCATCTCGCTGCACAAATTGTGCGGCGATTCCCTCCCAGCATTCGATTTGTGCGAGCTGGATTTGATCGCGCTGAGTAGCACCGTCAAACCGAATCGCTTGAGAAAGCACCGCCACGAGCCGATTGGTGTTAAGTTGGCCCGCGGAAGTGCGGGCCACGACGTCGCCCTGAAACGTGACGCGATCGTTTTCCAAATTCATGCCGCCCTGCCAAGTGATTTCCAGGGGCTCGGCCTGCGCGAGCGGATTGCCAGCGAGATCGCGGTTCATGGGAATCTGCAATTGGCCGGGGGAGTTGATCAGCGCACCGCTCGTGCCACGGTTGACTAGCATTTCGACGGCTTGAATCGACATGCCTTGTGCGGTGATTGCGGCGGGTTGGCCTTTGAGTGAAATTTCCGCGGCTGGGGAGTCGGCTTTGCGAATCGAAAGCTCTTTGCCCCGCACAATGAGGGGTTGCGTAGCGCCGCCGACGGCTTCCTCGCGGAACAGCAAATCACCACGCACGTCGAGCGATCGAATCGCCGTGCGGCCCTCGCGGACGACCATTTCCACGGCAAGCGTCTCGCCATCGATGTTGTAAGAGCGGCCCGCCGCGGCACCACCGCCGAGAAGCGAGGAATTTCCTGCCGGTGAACCGGCACCCGAGGCGCTGCCGAGCACCAAGCCACTGGGCAGATAGCGGACATCAATCGTGAGTTGGTTGACCTTGCCGCTGAGCTCCGCCGATTGAATGTCGACGTCACCTGTTGCTATCATCCGCTCAGGCACCACGTCGGCAGGAAGCAAATCATTTTCGCTGCCGTCGAGTGCCCGCTCGCGCAAGACGAGTTCCAACTCATTCGCCCACAACCGCCCGCCGGCCATGGTGAGGCGCGGACGGCCACGAACGCTCAATACCGGGCGATTTTCCACGCGACGCATTTGCATATCGTCGGTCCAGCGGACTTCAAACGGATGTTGCGCATTGCCCGTGCCGGGAATTGCCTTCAACCAACCATTGCCCGCCGCCAAGAGCGTGCCGACCCGCTGACCAGAAGCTTTTTCAGGTGCCGTGTAGCGGACCAAGGGAGCGTGAATTTCGTTGCCTTGATATGTGAGCACGATTTCGTCCTGACCACTAAAACTCACGCGTTGCGGACCGAGTTCAATTCGCATCAAGCCACATTTGGCCGCAGCGTCGTGCGTATCGGAGGTGAGCTCCACGGGCGAGAGCTCCGTGCCGTGGGCCTCCACCATGCCGGCATGAAGCTTGCTGACCGCGCGGGTGCGGCCGGCGACGGAAGTGACCTTGGCGGGATCATCCAC
>JBGTMM010000193.1:0-7814 GCA_041743635.1 Bythopirellula sp. | reverse complement strand
ATCCCCGCTGGGTAATCAAGCTCATCAAAAAGGGATGGATGGAGCATCTCGAGGCCTATAAGAAACATTGCATCGAGCAGGCGATCACGATTCTTTCCGCCGGTCACGATGTGAAGTGCATGTTCGGCACCCCGAAATTGATTGAAGCGTTGTGCTTGGAACTTGAAGAACGCGGCCAGACGCTCGCCGAGATGGGAATCACGGGCATTTTTTCTGGTGGCACGGAGTTCACTCCCCAGTGGACGAAATTCTGCGTCGAAGAACTATTTGGCGGTCCGCCCGAGGTGAGCGGCATTTATATGACGCCCACTTATGGCAACACGCTCATGGGGCTTGCCTGCAGTGAGCCGGTGACCAACACGAATGGTTTCAAGATTATTTATCACGCACCCCAACCCCGGGCGGTCATTGAAGTTGTTGATTTTGACGAAACGAATCGCATCGTCGGCTACGGCGAAACCGGCCGTGTGAAGTTGACGACCCTCACAAAAGAATTTTTTGTACCGGGATTTTTGGAACGCGACGAAGGCGAACGCGAACAACCCTCCCTACAGTACCCATGGGACGGCGTAAGCGGCGTGCGGCCTTTCAGTCGCCTGGCGGAATCGACGACAGTTGGCGTGTATTAGGAACCGCAGATGGACGCTGATGAACGCAGATTATTTTATTAACGAAGTTGCTGAGAAGGTTATTGGGTGTGCGTTCAAAGTGAGTAACACATTGGGTGCCGGTTTCATGGAGAAGGTTTACGAAAATGCTCTTGCCATTGAGTTGAGAAAAACCGGCATTGCCGTTATTCAACAGCCGCCGGTCAAAATTTATTACGATGGGTCAATTGTCGGAGAATACATCGGTGATTTAGTGGTCGAGCAGTTAATTTTGATTGAACTAAAAACTGTTCGTGCATTTGACGACATACACACGGCTCAATGTTTAAATTTCTTGAAAGTGACAGGCTTAACAGTCTGTTTGCTGATGAACTTCGCGAAACCAAGAGTTGAAATTAAAAGAATCGTTCATAACTTTTGAACCTGACAATTCCTAGATATATCCGCGTTTATCCGCGTTTATCCGCGTCCATCCGCGGTTCCTACCATGATTACCCTTCCTGCCATCCGCTGGGGCCAGCCGTACGAGTCGCTTGAGGTTGAGGAAATCAAGCATTTTCTCACCGGCGAAAACGTGGCCAAAGTGCATACCGTTGGCGCGGGGATTATTCGTCGGGATGCGCGGCAGGCGCGGCGGGCGCGCGAGATCTTGCGATCATTTTCACCCGCGGAACTGATCGTACGATGCCAACGTGCCGGCGAATTGTTTGAGCATGGCACGCTCTCGGTAGGCGATAGTCAGCAATCTCCCGCTGACTTTGTCGCACAAACTTCGGCAACCACCGGAATGCCAATTGCGATGGTCGAGGCGAACGTCACCAAGAATGCGTTTGTCTTGAAGAATATCGACAAGATTCTCGCGGGGCTCACGCGCGGCTTGGACCTCAACATTCTTGCACGCGGCTATGGCGATGAAGGGCGCGGCGTCACCGTGAGTTATCAAGCACAAACTGATGCGCTTGGAGCGGTACTGCCCTCAAATTCACCGGGTGTACATACCCTCTGGCTACCGGTGATCGCCCTGCAAATTGGTCTCGCGCTCAAGCCAGGTTCGCAGGAGCCGTGGACGCCCTATCGCGTGGCGGCGGCGATGACTGAGGCGGGAATTCCGGGTGAGGCAATCTCGATTTATCCTGGTCCCGGTGGAGAACTCGGCGGCGCGTTGCTCGCCAGTTGCCGCCGCAGCATGATTTTTGGCGGGCCGCAGACCATCCAGCAATATGACGGCAATCCGCAGGTTCAAGTGCATGGCCCTGGTTACAGCAAAATTCTCCTAGGCGATGACGTGGTCGACGATTGGTCCCGCTATGTTGAGTTGATGGTCGACAGCGTCTATCGCAATGGCGGACGCAGTTGCATCAATTGCTCGAGCATTTATGCGTCGCGGCACACTAAAGAAATCGCCGATGCGATTGCCGAGAAGTTGGGGCCCATCGACGTGTTGCCTCCTGATGATCCCCAGGCGGGGCTTGCCGCCTTTACCACGCCAAAAGTCGCGTCGTCGGTGTGGAAGTCGCTGGAGAAGTTTATTGAAAGTGGGGCCGCGCGCCATGCGACGGCCTGCTATGGCCAGCGACTCATTGAACGCGAAACCTGTGATTATTTGCGACCCACGGTATTGGAGTGTGAGAGTGCCGATACGCCCGCCGCGAATGTTGAGTATATGTTTCCCATGGTGAGCGTGGTACGTTGTCCACAGGATAAAATGCTCGACAAGATTGGTTCCACGCTCGTTGGCACGGCGATCACCAACGATGAATCGTTCCGAAACGATTTGATCGCAGCGACCCACATCGACCGGTTGAATCTTGGACCGATTCCCACTCCGCAAGTGGATTGGCTCCAGCCCCACGAAGGCAATCTCATTGAATTTCTGTTCCGCAACCGAGCGATGCAAGTCGCGGAACGGAGATAGCCGCCTCCCCTCCCTTTCTTCATGAATGGACTTATGGCCCCAGTCAGTTTTGCATCGGCGACGCGGGTTGTGTTTGGCGCTGGCAAAGTGGCAACACTCGGCGAGTTTGCGCGCGAATTGGGCGTCAAGCGCGTGTTGGTGGCGAGTGATCCCGGCGTGATTGCAGCGGGGCATACGGGAAGGGGCATCGACAGCTTGACCGCCGCCGATTTGGATTTTCATTTGTTCGACGGCGTGCAGGAGAATCCCACGACCGACAATGTCGAAGCCGGCCTGAAAGTCGCCAAGCAATTTCGGCCCGATCTCATTGTCGGCTTTGGCGGCGGGAGTTCGATGGATTGCGCGAAGGGAATCAATTTTCTCTATTCATGCGGCGGACGGATGCAAGATTACTGGGGGATCGGCAAGGCGACAGGCCCGCTGCTGCCGATGATCGCCGTCCCCACGACGGCGGGAACGGGAAGCGAAACCCAATCGTTCGCACTGATTTCTGATGCCGAAACGCATGTGAAGATGGCGTGCGGCGACAAGCGGGCGGCGTTTCGCGTGGCGATTCTTGATCCGGAGTTGACCGTTACCCAACCGCCGCGCGTGGCGGCGCTCGCCGGATTCGATGCCTTGTCGCATGCGGTGGAAACATTCGTCACGAAGAAACGCAATGAAGTCTCCTGCGATTACAGCAAGCGTGCCTGGCAAGAACTAGCGCCCAATTATCTCCGCGTGCTTGATAAGCCAAATGATCTTGGCGCTCGGGGACACATGCAGATGGGGGCCTGCTGGGCCGGCTCGGCGATCGAGAACTCGATGCTCGGCGCGGCCCACGCGCTGGCCAACCCTTTAACCGCCACCTATGGCATTGCTCATGGCGAAGCGGTTGCGTTGATGTTGCCGCACGTGGTTCGCTTTAATGGAACGGTTTGCAACGAATGGTATCGAGAATTGATCCAGCCGACGCAGTCCCCTCCGAACTGTCCGAAGGGTGGCGCGGAAGAACTCGCCGACTTCTTGCGGGATGTCGCCATACATGCCGGGCTGTCTGATAAACTAGAAGCATGTGGCGTCGAACGTGGGCGGCTTGCGGAACTAGCAGATGCCGCCGCATGTCAATGGACCGCCTCCTTTAACCCTATTCCTGTTGATCGCAGCGAGTTACTGAAACTCTATGAAGCAGCGTATTGAAATCGTGATGATCCTGAGTTTGCTCTGCGCTTGTACTGTATTATTGCAAGCGGCGGATTGGCCGTTCTCCCGTGGCGATGAATTGGCAACGGGTGCCGTCAACGAGGAGTTGCCTGTCGAACTGGACGTTGTCTGGAAACACACGCTTCCCGACAGCGGCTATGAAGCAACCGCCGTGATTGTCGAAGGAATTGTTTACGTCGGCGACGTCGATGGAACTTTTTATGCCTATCGACTTAGCGACGGCCATGAAGTTTGGAAGCAAAAAATTGAGGACAGCGGTTTTCTCGCCGGCGCTGCGTTTCACGAGAATCGATTGTACGTGGGAGATTTCAATGGCGTGATCCGCGCGCTCGATGCCAAGGATGGGAAAGAGCTGTGGCAGTACCAAGCAAAAGGTGAATCTTATGCGGCACCGAATGTCGTCGATGGCCGAGTGCTGGCGACGAACGAAGCAGGTGAATTGGTTGCGCTCAAGGCAGAGTCGGGTGAACTCGAGTGGCAATTTCAGATCGAAGCGCCGCTCCGCTGTTGGCCCACGGTTGTCGAGGGCCGTGTCTTGCTGGCTGGTTGCGATGAACGCGTTCACGCCGTTGACGTTGCGACGGGCAAAGAGGTCGCCTCCGTCGACATCGATGGCCCTACCGGTGCCACGCCTGCCATGTTCCAAGGCCATGCTTTATTCGGTACGGAGCAAGGAAGCTTTTACTCGATCAACAGCCAAAACATGGAGATCAACTGGCGGTATAGAGATGCCGAGAGTATCGACGCCATCCACACGGCTGCCGCGGTTAATTCTCAAGTGGCCGTGTATGGCACGCAAGGCAAGTTGGCCTACGCGCTCAAACCAATGACGGGCCAAGTTGCTTGGACTTTTCCCGTCCGGAGTCATGTGGAAAGTTCGCCAGTGATCGCGGGCGATTCGGCCTTTCTCGCCACGAAGCGGGGCATGATTCATCGCGTCGATGTGAACTCGGGCAAGGAATTGTGGAACTACGAGGCCGGGGGCGATTTCCAAGCATCGTTTGCCTTTGCCGACGGCAAATTGGTGATCGGCAACACGGACGGCACGCTCTACTGTTTCGGAGCCAAATAGAACGGTGCACTATCATGGCCACTGAAACCGTAAAAACCGAAGTCGGCAGTTATTTCGTCAGTAACTATCCGCCGTTCTCGCAATGGACTCAGGAGCAGTTGGTCGAAGTCCGCTCGGCTTTGGAAACTCCCCCCGCCGACGTCCCGTTGGGTTTGTATCTGCATATTCCTTTCTGCCGGAAGCGGTGCAAGTTCTGTTATTTTAAGGTCCTGACCGACAAGAATTCCAACGAAGTCGAGCGCTATGTGAGCGCCCTTTCACATGAAATCGAGTTGGTGAGCAAACTTCCGGTCATGGGCGAGCGGCCGTTTCGCTTTGTTTATTTTGGCGGAGGCACCCCTTCTTTTTTGAGCGGCAAGCAACTCACACGGCTTGTTGACCGTCTGAAAGAGAATATTAATTGGGATCATGCCGAGGAAGTCACTTTTGAATGTGAACCCGGCACGCTCAGCGAAGCGAAAGTTCACACCTTGCGTGAATTGGGCGTAACGCGGCTAAGTTTGGGAGTCGAGCATTTCGACGACGAGATTTTACGCGACAATGGCCGTGCGCATGAGTCGATGGAGATTGACAAGGCGTGGCCATGGATCAAAGCGGCGGGTTTCTCGAATACGAATATTGATTTGATTGCGGGCATGGTGGGCGACACCGACGAGAAGTGGCATTATGCCGTGCGGCGTGCTTTGGACCTGTCGCCCGACAGCGTAACGATTTACCAAATGGAACTGCCGTTCAACACAGTTTATTCTCAAGACATTCTTGGCAATCAGATTGAAACCCCGGTTGCTGATTGGCCGGACAAGCGGCGGTGGGTGGATTTTGCCTTCGATCAATTCGCCGCCGCAGGTTATAGTGTGTCGAGCGCTTACACGATGGTGAAAAATCCTGCCGCGGTCAATTTTAGCTATCGCGACAATTTGTGGCGCGGGAGTGATCTGTTGGCCACGGGGATCGCCAGTTTCGGTCATATCTCAGGCGTACATTATCAAAATCGAGCCGAGTGGGAAGATTACTGCGGGCTGCTCGAAGCCAACCAGTTGCCGTTGGGCCGGGGACTGCGTCTTACCAAGCAGCAGCGTTTGATTCGCGAGTTGATTTTGCAGCTCAAACGTGGCTATCTTGATGTCAGATATTTCCAACAGAAATTCGAGACCGATGTTCTCGCGGAATGGCAAGAGACCTGGCAAAAATATGAGGAGGCGGATTATCTTTCTGTACAGGACCAGGGCGTGGAATTAACTCGGCAGGGTCTGTTGCGAGTTGATGCCCTGCTACCTGGATTCTTTGAGCCACAATTCCGTGACGTTCGTTATACTTAGTGCATGAACCTGCAACTCCCTTATCTTGTTCTTGATGAGCATTGATCGATGCGGTCCAGCCAATTGTTTTGGAGAATGTTTCTCGCTTATGCTGGCTTGGTTTTATTGGGGATTATCGCATCGACCGTGTCGATTGCCACTTGGGAAGAGGATCAACTCATCGAGCAAGCGAATCGGCGTTTACGAGACACGGGGATTCTTTTGCGAGAAAACGTCGGGTCTCGCTTACCCACCGAGCCTACTGAGCAACTCCAAAGCGAAATTCGCGCACTGAGCAAGCAACTTGAAATGCGGTTCACGATCATCGCGGCAGATGGCAAAGTGCTAGCCGACTCCGCGCAGGAGAGTCTGGCAGGCGTTGCTAAGATGGAAAATCATCGCAGCCGCACCGAATTTGTAAAGGCGTTACGGGCAGGTGAAGGAACAACGCGAAGAAAAAGTCCCACGCTCGGTGATGCTTATTATTATTACGCGATTGCCATCACACGAGACGGCGAGAACGCTGGCATCGTTCGCACCGCGTTATCTGCGAGCTTCGTTCAGCAGCAACTCGACGCCATGCGACGCTTGGTTTGGTCGATGGGGGCCTTGCTGGGATTGCTGGGGCTTTTGACCACCTATTGGCTCACCAAACGCTTGATCAGTCCGATTAAAGTCCTTACGGATGCGGCAGAGGGAATCGCCGCCGGGAGATACTCCCAGCGAATTCGCTTGAATTCCAAAGATGAGTTCGGCATGTTGGCTCGGTCATTTGAGCGGATGAGTTCTGAGCTTGGCTCACGTGAAACGCAACTCCGCGAAAGCATGCAACGACAAACGACCGTGCTAGGCGGCATGGTCGAGGGTGTGATTGCTGTCGATAGCGATCAGCACGTCCTATTTGCCAATGTTGCCGCCGGAACTAAGCTTGACTTTGCACCTGACAAGGTTGAAGGCAAGCCGCTGCTGGAAGTTGTGCGCAGCCATGAGCTGCGTGAAATCGTACAGCAATCGCTCGAGTCGTCGCAAACCGTGCGCGGCGAGATCGACTGGCAAACACGGAGGAAAATGCTCACTCTCGACGTACAAGCGACGCCGCTGGCCGGCAATCCTCCGCCAGGGGTAGTGCTGGTGATGCACGACGTGACCGAACTAAAACGGTTGGAAGGTTTACGCCAACAGTTTGTGGCCAACGTGTCGCATGAACTAAAAACGCCATTGAGTTCCATTAAAGCGTATACGGAAACATTGCTTGATGGAGCGCTCGACGATCCGCAACATGCGAGGCATTTTCTTTCACGCATCGACGATCAAGCAACCAGATTGCACGAGTTGATTCTTGACCTGCTCAGCTTGGCCCGCATTGAAACGGGGCAGGCAACACTCGACATTACCAATCTGCCCCTCAAGAGAGTGGTGGCCACTTGTCTGGTCGATCACGAAGAGCGAGCGAAGTCGAGCGGGTTGACGATCGAAAATTTGGTGAGCGATAGTTCGCTCGTCGTGCGCGCGGACGAAGAAGGCCTACAGCAAATCTTGGGCAACCTGATCGACAACGCAATCAAATACACGCCAACTGGTGGAGCAATCACGATTCGCTGCCGAGAAGAGGCAAACGAGGCGGTGATTGAAGTCGCGGACACGGGTGTTGGTATTGAACCCGAACATCACAGCCGACTCTTTGAGCGTTTTTATCGCGTGGACAAAGCCCGCTCTCG